>NZ_JAJSYW010000123.1:0-20842 GCF_036815005.1 Streptomyces sp. IBSBF 2435
CGGTACGCCCCGACGAAGTGCCGCCCGCCCCCGACTTCCTGCCGCCCGGCGCCACCTGGCTGCCCGCGCCCGGGCACGTCCTGCCCGCGGTCGCTGGCGGCGCCCCGATGGTCGGCTACCTGGTGCTGGTGCCCGCGGAGCCGGGCGCCGCCGTCCCGCCGCCCGTCGCCGACACCCCGCTCGCCCCCGCGCACGGGGTGCGGATCGACGAGGACCGCCGCACCGCCGCGGTGGACGACCGCCAGCTCGACCTGACGTACCTGGAGTTCGAGCTGCTGGCGCACCTGGTGGCCCACCCGCACCGCGTGCACTCCCGCGACCAGCTGGTCACCACCGTGTGGGGGTACGGCCACGTGGGCGACGGCCGGACGGTCGACGTGCACATCGCCCGGCTGCGCCGCAAGCTCGGCGCGGAGCACCGCGCCAGCATCGTGACCGTGCGCCGGGTCGGCTACAAGTACGCCCCGGCGCAGGTCGACCGCTCGCAGCCGGGAACTACGGCACGACGGTGACGGGCCACTTGCCCGCCTTCACCAGACGGACGGCCACCGAGCCCACCAGCCGGTGGCCTGCCCGCTCCGAGGCGCCGACCACGACCGCGTCCGCGGTGAGCTGGTCGGCTGCCGCGGCGAGCCCGCCGTAGGGGTCGCCGCGGAAGGTGTGGAATTCCCACCGCACCTGGAAAGTACCGCGCAGCCGCTCCACCGACGCGCGGATCTCGGCGACCAGCTGCTCGGCGATCCCGGTGTCCACCTCGGAGACCGGGACGCCGAGTGCCGCGCCGCCCGGCAGGTACGGCTGCACATACACCAGGGCGAGCAGCGCGTTCTGCCGGCGCGCGAGCCCCGCGGCATAGGCGGCGGCGCGCCAGGACGAATCGGATCCGTCGATTCCGGCGACGATCACCTTCGGCCCGTCGGTGCCGCGTTCGAAACGCGGGGGGGATTTCTGCTCGTCCACCCGGTCAGGCTATCGGCCTGCGGCCTGCGGTTTCATCCCCGAGCACGCAGCGTTCTCACCCCAATGGGCGTATTGCCACGACATGCGCACCTTTGCGGGGCACGCTTTCCAGGAGGAGTGAAACCGGCGGCGTCCATCCGCCCGGCGCGCGCACCACGGTTCAGGTCCGCGCCCGCGCATCGACTCGCCGCCCACGCCGCTACCGGGGAGGTTTGTGATGCCGAGCGTGTCCACGAGCGTGTTCGTGTCCAGGCCGGACACCGAGGTCTTCGACTTTCTCGCCGACGCCCGCAATCTCGCCCTGTGGAGTTCCGGGGTGACCTCCGTGGACGCGGCCGCCGTGCTTCCCGGCCGTGACGCCGCGTACCGCTACCGCTACCCGGGCAGGCGCCGGCCGCACGAGCTGGTGACCGCCGACTTCGAGCCGTGCCGCCGCATAGTCTTCCGCGGGCAGCGCATGTGGAGCCCGCTGGGCACGCAGGTGCCGGTCTACGGCTTCGACCTGATCCCGCACGGCGACGGCACGATGGTCCGGCTGTCCGTGACCAGCTGCCTGAGCGCCGCGCTGCTGCTGCTCGCCCCGGTCGTCGCGATGGCCTGGCGGCGCGACCTGCCCACCGACGCCGGCAAGTTCTGCGACCTGCTCGGCGGCCCGGTCGCCGCCGCGCCGCCGCAGGGTCCGCCGGTGCCCGCCTCGGGCCCGTCCGGCGGCGACCCCGGCACGCAGGGCGCCCCGCCGCGGCGCGGCTCACCCGCGCCGGGTGGATTCGACTACGCTCATTGAGTGTTAAACTAACCTTGTGACGCGGTGCCCCCGTGCCCGTCATGCGTGACTGCCCCGGCCAGGTCCCCCCGTCCCGGCCGGGGCTCCGCCATGTCCGGCGGCGTTCTGCGCGGCGCCCCCACCCGTGGCAGGCTGACGGTGACCCTCTGTCATCGCCCGCAGGAGCCGACGTTGCGCAGAACCCTCCCCGCCGCCCTCGCCGTCAGCGCCGCCCTCGTCCTGGCCACCACGGCGGGCAGCGCGTCGGCCGGCACCCCGGCGCAAGCGGAACCAACGCCGCGGTCCCTCAAGGACGGCGGCGGCGGCAGCCAGCTGCTCCTCGCCACCGCGCCCGCCGCGGGTGCCACCTCCGGCACCCTCACCTGGTGGGAGCGCGGCGCGGGCGGCTGGCGCGCGGCCGGTAACGCCCCGGCCAGGTTCGGCGGCCACGGCCTGGCCGAGGGCGCCACCCGCACCCAGGGCACCGGCACCACCCCCACCGGCCTGTACGCCCTCCCGTTCGCCTTCGGCAGCAGCGCCGCGCCCGCCGGCGGCACACTGCCCTACCGCACGGTGACCCCGGCCTCCTGGTGGTGTGAGGACACCGGCTCCGCCTCGTACAACCGCTGGACCGACCCGCTGCCCGCGGACTGCCGGCCGGGCGAGGCGGAACACCTGGCCGACTACCCGGTGCAGTACGCGCACGCCGTCCTCATCGGCTTCAACTACACCGCGCCGGTCAAGGGCCGCGGCGCCGGCATCTTCCTGCACGTCAACGGCAGTGGTGCCACCGCCGGTTGCGTCTCTGTGCCCGCCGACGCGCTGGACCGGCTGCTCGGCTGGCTGCGCCCCGCCGCCCGCCCGCACATCGCCATCGGCACCACCGGCGGCGCCCTGGCCGTGACCCGCTACTGAGCCGCCGGAGCGCCGCCCGCCGCCCCGGAGCCCTGCGGGGCGACGCCTGACAGCTTGTCCGGGTTGGTGACCAGGTAGATGTCGGTGACCCTGTCACTCTCCGCGTCCAGGTCCACCACCATGAAGGCGGTGGGGGAGCCGTCGGTGAAGACCACCACCGACGGATCGCCGTTGACCTGCTGGCAGCGCAGGTCGACCGAGTCCGGCAGCCTGCCGGTCGCGTAGCCGGTGATCAGCTTCGCCACCTTCTCCTGGCCGGACACCGGCCGCACCGTGGCGTCCGCCTTCCCGCCGCCGTCGGCCCACAGCGTCACATCGGGGGCGAGCAGGCTCATCAGCCCCGCCAGGTCGCCGCCCAGTGCGGCGGCGATGAACCGCTCGGTCACCTGCCGCTGCAACCGCCGGTCGGCCTGGTAGCGCGGCCTGCGCGCCTGCACGTGCTCACGCGCCCGGTGCGCGAGCTGCCGTATCGCCGCGGGGCGGCGCTCCAGGATCACGGCGATCTCGGTGTGCGCGTAGCCGAAGACCTCGTGCAGGACGAACACCGCCCGCTCCAGCGGTGTCAGCGTCTCCAGCACCACCAGCATCGCCATCGACACCGACTCGTGGCGCAGCGCGGATTCCGCGGCGTCCGCCGAGCGCGCCGCCTGCGGGGAGTCCGACGCCTCCGGCGTCCCGGTGGCCAGGGGTTCGGGCAGCCAGGGGCCGACGTACGCCTCGCGGCGGCGGCTGATGCTCGCCCGCCGCGCGAGCGCCTGGTTGACCGCGATCCTGACCAGGTACGCGCGCGGGTTGTCGATGCCCCAGAGGCCCCCGCCGTCCCCGCCGTCTGTCCGGCCGGTGCGGCGGGACCAGGCCAGCCAGGTCTCCTGGAGGACGTCCTCGGTGTCCGAGACGCTGGCGAGCATGTTGTAGACCACCGAGAACAGCAGCTCCCGGTGGCTGGCGAACACCGCGGTCGCGCGGTCGACCACCGCCGCCGGACGGCGGACCGGAACGTCGGACACGATTGGGCCTCCTATGGTGCGTTTCCCCGTCGGCCCTATGAGGGCATAGGGATCAGCAGGCGTGACACCGCCCGGCCGGAATGTGATGTGCGTCTCGCCGGTGGGGGGAATCATGCCTGCTGAGACGGTTTTGTCCGACTGTTCCCGCGATCCGGTGCGGCACCCGCTGTCACATCCGGGCACGGCCGGACGCTCACTGCTGCGTGGGGCGTGCGCGACGGCCCGGCGGCCGCCCGGCGACGGGTGTGGGAGGGGAGCCGCCGGACCGTCGCAGCGCCCGCCGCCGCCCCGCCCGGGGCGGACGCAGACCATTGACGTGCCGAAGGAGAAGTAGTCCGCAGTGGCCGACACACAGCAGGGCATCGATTTCACCATCATGTACTCCACCCACCGCGCCTTCCAGCGCGACCTGCGGCGGCTGGCCGCCGCGGTGCAGGCGGGGAGGGCCGGCTCGCCGCGGGTCCTGGCCGGCTGGCAGAACTTCAGCCACCAGCTCCACAACCACCACTCCGTCGAGGACACCGACCTGTGGCCGAAGGTCGAGGCGAAGATCCAGGGCCGGCCCGCCGACCAGAGGCTGATGGAGGCCATGGAGGCCGAGCACGCGGATCTCGGCCCGCGGATCGACGCGGTCGACGCCGCGCTCAGGTCCGGCGCCGACAATCTCGCGACCAGGGTCCAGGACCTCCACGAGCTGGTGGACCACCACTTCACCCACGAGGAGAACAGCGCGCTGCCGCTGATCCAGGACGTGCTGACCCCGGCCGAATGGAAGAAGTTCGGCCTCGCCAATGCCAAGAACCTCGGTATCAAGGGCGTCGCCGTCTACATCCCCTGGGTCGTCGACGGGGTCTCCCCCGGCGACAAGCGCGACTTCCTGGCCGCTTTCCCGCCGCCCGTGAAGGTGGCGAACACGCTGCTGTGGGAACGTGCGTACAACAAGAAGGGCCTCTGGAAGGCCTGAGGGACAGCCGGCCGCGGCCGGCCCGACGCGAGGTGACGGCATGTGCTGGTCCGCCACGGCAGATCTTGCGGCCGGGTCCGTCATCTGCGCGCTGGGCGCGGCATGCGTCGCGCGGACCCGGCGGGTCCATGACCTGCCGCTGGCCGCGCTGCCGCTGCTGCTCGGCGCGCACCAGCTGATCGAGGCCGCCGTCTGGCACGGAGGTGGCGGTACGGGCGCCGCCACCACGGCCTGGGCGGTCATCGCGCTGCCGCTGCTCGCCGCCTGGGTGCCGCTGGCGGTGCTGTCCGCCACCCCCGCGGGGGCCCGGGGCCGGCTCGCCGCCCCGGCCGCCGCCGGCGTCGCGACGGCGGTGATCCTCGCGGTGTGCCTGGCGGACCGCGCCCCGTCCGCCGACATCCGCGGCCACACGGTCGGCTACGCGGTCCACGTACCGCACGCGTCCTGGCTGATCGCCGGCTACCTCTTCGCCACGGTGGGCGCGCTGCTGCTCGCGCCCGAAACCACGCTGCGCCTCCTCGGCGCTGTCACCGCCGTCGGCGCCGCCGTCTGCGCCACGCTGTGGCGGCTCGAATTCGTCTCGACCTGGTGCGCGGTCGCCGCCGCGGCCTCCCTGGTCCTCCTGGCCCGCACACCCCCCGCGGGCGGCGCCCGGCCCCTTCCCCCGGCGACCGGCTGAGCACGAGGGTGCCCTCCGCGGCGCGGGACACCGCCCCGACGGCCCGCAGGCCACCCCGCAGAGGCGCAGGCCACCCTTGCAGGGGCCGTCAGTAGCGCAGGACGGCCGCCACGTGACCGACGTCGGCCAGCTCGCCGTCCGGCACGAAGCGGACCCGCGCGCCCGTGTCGAGCGCCTGCTCGGCGATCTCGTCCACGATGTCGTCGCGCGCGCCCCGGTCGCCGGACGCGGCAGGCACCAGGTGGTCGCCGTCGTCGCGCACCGTCGTGCGGTAACCGTCCTCGATCGCGACCAGCGCCACCCGCGCCTCCGCGACCGACTGCCACACCTCGTCCACACCGCCCGCGAAGGCCTTGCGGCTGCGGGCCCGGTCCAGCTCCGACAGCACTCCGGCGACCTCCTCCTCGGCCCGCCGCCCCGCCGCGGCGGCGAGCGCCTCGCGCAGCGCCTCCGCCGGGCCCTCGGCGAGACCGCCCTGGACGATCTGCCCCGCGGCGTCCCGCACCAGCCGGCCCGCCTCGTCCAGCGCTGCCAGCGCCTCCGCCTCGCCGACCAGGTAGAGCGGCCGCGGGTCGGCCGCCACGACCACCCCCGCGGTCTCGGTCACCTGGCGCAGGAACTGCCGGGTGCGCTCGTCGGTGAAGGTGCTCGGGGTGTCGCCGATACGCTCCTCGCGCTCCGGGTCGAAGTCCTCCGGTGTCCGCCGCACCGGGAACGTCCCGGTGACCTGCTCCGGCATCCGCCCCTTGGCCCCGCTCCACAGCGTCGCCACGTCCGCGGACACCGCCAGCACCCAGAACGGCTGGTCGGCGACATGCGCGGCCACGAGATTGCGGGTCAGGAACGTCTGCGCGAGCAGCACCCGGGCCGGCACGGTCCGCGCCAGCGTCCACACCTGGTGCTCGCCGGGCGCGGCGAAGATCGCCAGACCGTCCTCCGCGTGCACCGGATCCACCTCGCCGAGCGCCTGGTCGAGCTGGCCGATCACGTCGATCCGGTCGGCCCGCGACACCTCGGGGTCGTTGTGCACCGCGTCCTTGGCCTCTTCCAGCAGATTGCGCAGCCGTACGGGATCCTGCGCGTTGTCCGGTTCGCGGCGGTGGGTGGGCAGCAGGACCGAGACGGCCGGATAAGGCCGCGGCCGGCGCAGGTCGGCAAGGATGGCGGGGCTGATCGGCGCATGCATGGCGGTGCCCTTTCGGCGGCGGCATCGTGTGCCGGTGGCGTCCCCCGGAGCGTCCCTCTGTCTCTTCCTGTCTCTTCATGGATAGCTCAATGTGCCGCCCCCCGCAGCTTGTGCGCGGGGGCTCCCGGCCTGCCGCCCCGCCTCACCCGTACGGTCCACGCACGCCGCGTACGCCGTGACCGGCGGCCACCCCCGCGGAAGCGGAACGGGCGCCGCCCCGGGGCCGCCGCTGACAGCGTCCGGCCCGTGTGCGAAGCTGCCGACCGCGACGAGGGGAGGCGGCGGTGGGCGAGCACGAGGCCTCGGCCAGGGCGCGGACCGCCGGCGAGCGGCAGCGGAACGGCGCACCGGGCGCGGGAAGGGGCAGGGCGGGAGCGGCCGGCACGGCGCTCGCCGTCGTCGCGGTCGCCGGCACCGCGCTCGGCGCGATGCTGCTGCGCCCGGAGAGGTCGCTGCTGGCGAAGAGCGGCGGCCCGCTGGACAGCACCCCGGTCGTCATCCTGATCGCCCTGGCGTGCCTGGCCGCGGGACCGATGCTGAGCAGCCGCTACCGCGCCAGGCTCGGCTACGAGCAGAATCTGCCGCCCTTGGAACAGCGGCTCGCCGACGTGGTCAGGGTGACCCTGATCGCCGCCGCGGTGCTGATCCCGATCGTGCTGCTCACCATGCACCGCTTCCCGCCCTCCGGGCCGACCCCGCCGGACGCCAGGCCGAGCGGCGGCACGCCACTGACCCCCACCCACCGCCCGATCCCGGCGCCCAAGGCGTACAAGCCCACGGGCGGCCCGCAGTTCAGCCTGCCGCACATCGTGGAGCTGCTCGGCGTCGCCGTCCTGGTGATCGTGCTGCTTGTCGCCGGCTACCGGCTGTGGCGCCAGCTGCGGCCCGCCCCCGCGACGCCGCTCGGCTACCGGCCCGCGACCGAGCAGGACCTGCTGGCCGAAGCGGTCGACTCGGGGCGCCGCGCCCTCTTCCACGGCACCGACGCGCGCGCCGCCGTCATCGCCTGCTACGCCGCGATGGAGACGTCGCTGGCCGACTCCGGCGTCGCCCGCCGCGTCTCCGACAGCCCCCAGGACCTGCTGGAGCGCGCCGCCGGCAGCGGCCTGCTGACCGGCCCGCACGCCGGCGCCCTGACCGCGCTCTTCCGCGAGGCCCGCTACTCGACCCACCCCATGGACGGCGCCCACCGCGACCGGGCCGCCGCCGCGCTCGACGCCATCGCCGCGCAGCTCATCGAGCACGCCGACGCGGACGGCACCCGTCCTGACGGCGGCGCGCCGGGACCGCAACCGACCGCGGGAGTCCACCGGTGAACGAACCCCCCGAGCCGGGCTCACCCGGCTCCGTACGCCACTCGCTGCTCGTCCTGTACGCGGTCGGCGCCGCCGCGGTCGTGCTGCCCGGCCTCGCGGAAGGCCTGCCGGGCGCGGCCACCGGCCTCGCCGTCTGCGTCGCCGCGGGCCTCGGCATCGCCCGCTACGCCGGCGGCGCGGGCGCCCGGGACAGCGGCTTCCGCCGCTCGGTCCGGCTGCTCGGCAGCCGCGCGCCCGCGCTCGGCGAATGGCAGCGCATTGTCGACAAGTCGATCGGCGACCGCAGCGACGTGCACTTCAACGCCACGCTCCGCCCGCAGTTGCAGCGCCTGTTCGCCGCCCGGCTCGCCGAACGGCACGGCATCGAGCTGTACCGCAGCCCCGAGCGGGCCAGGGCCCTGATCGGCGCCGACCTGTGGCCGTGGATCGACCCCGAACACCGCCCCGCGCACCGGCCCGACCACCCCGAGCAGGTGCTCCGCGCGCTGCTCGACCGGCTGGAGGCGCTGGGGGCACCCGCGGGCGGAGCCGCGCGGACGGACCCGCGACCGGCCACCGCCCGTACCCCGACCAGGCAAGGTGAGGACCCGCAGTGACCAGCCAAGACCGCATATCCGAGCACAAGGCCCTGACCCCGCGGCAGGCCGGCGAGCGGGCCGCGGACGTCCTGGCCGAGATCCGTACCGCCGTCGTCGGCAAGCCACGGCCGCTGGACATGGTCATGCTCGGCATCCTGGCCGGCGGCCACGTGCTGATCGAGGACCTGCCCGGGCTCGGCAAGACCCTGCTGGCCCGGTCCTTCGCCACCGCGCTCGGCCTGGACTTCCGGCGTATCCAGTTCACCCCCGACCTGCTGCCCTCCGACGTCACCGGCGCGCCCTTCTACGACCAGCGCACCGCCGACATGGTCTTCCGGCCGGGACCGGTCTTCACCCACCTCCTGCTCGCCGACGAGATCAACCGCACCCCGCCCAAGACACAGGCCTCACTGCTCGAAGCGATGGCCGAGTCGCAGGTGTCCATCGACGGCAGCACCCGCCCGCTGCCCGACCCCTTCGCGGTCATCGCCACCGCGAACCCGATCGAGTACGAGGGCACCTACTCGCTGCCCGAGGCCCAGCTCGACCGCTTCCTGCTCCGGGTGCGGATGGGCTACCTCACGGCGGCCGAGGAGACCGGGATGCTGCGCGCCCGGATCGTGCGGGCCGCGCCCGAGGCGGTGCTGCGCACCCTCAGCAATCCCCGGGAGGTGCTCGCGATGCGCGCCGCTGTGGAAGAGGTCGAGGTCGAGGAGGACCTGCTCGACTACGTCGTCGCGCTGGTCGGCGCCACCCGAGGCCACCAGCACATCCAGGTCGGCGCCTCGCCGCGCGGCGGCCTCGCCCTGGTCCAGCTCGCCCGCGCCCGCGCCGTACTCGACCTGCGGGATTACGCCACCCCCGAGGACGTCAAGGACGTCGCCGTCGCCGCGCTCGCCCACCGCGTCACCCTCAAGCCGGAACTGTGGGTCCGGCAGATCGAGGCCGACGACGTCATCGCCGGGATCGTGCAGTCCGTCCCCGCCCCGCGGACCCTGCCCAGCAGCCCCGTCGCCTCATGACGGAGCGACCGGCCGCCCTGGACCGGGCACTCGGCGGCGTCACCGCCGCGCCCACCGAGCCGCCGCCCGCACCGCAGCCGGGCTGGCGGGCCGGCGACCGCACCCTGCGCTACGGCACGGTCGCCGCGGTCGCGGTGGCCGCCGCCCTGATCACCGGCCACGCCTGGCTGCTGGCCGCCGCCGCGGCCCCGCTCGCGCTGCTCGCCCTGGCCCTGCCGGCCGGCGGCCGGCCGCGGCACGTCGTTCCCACCGCCGACGTCGAGCCCCGGCGCTGCTTCGAGGGCGAGCGGATCACCGCCGTCATCACCCTCGCCCACGACGGCACCGACGGGCGCCTCGACCCGGGCGTCGCCCCCGGCCCCGGCGTCGTGCTCGACGACCTCGACGTCGCCGCCCGGCGGATCAGGCTGACCTTCACCGCGGAGCGCTGGGGCCGCTGGACGCTCGGCACGGTCGACATCGACCTCTACGACACCGGCGGCGCCGCCCGCCGCACGGTCCGCGTCGACCTCGGCGAGGTCGCGGTCTTCCCTGTCCCCGCCAGGACCGGCGTCACCCCGATCCCGGTACGGCTGCCGCAGCGGCTCGGCGAGCACACCTCCGCCCAGCGCGGCGAGGGCGTCGAGGTCACCGGCGTCCACCCGTACGTACGCGGCGACCGGCAGCGGCGGATCCACTGGCCCGCGACCACCCGCCGCGGCGAAATCCAGCTGCACCAGTTCGCCGCGGAAAGGGCCGTCGACACCGTCGTCCTGCTCGATGTGCTCGCCGATGTCCGCGACCCGGCCACCGGCGCGTCCTCGCTCGACGAGACCTTCCGCGCCGCCGCCGGACTCGTCCGCGCCTACCTGCGCACCCACGACCGGATCGGCGTGGTCTCGGTCGGCGGCACGACCCGCTGGCTGCAACCCGGCAGCGGCCAGAGCTACTTCTACCGGATCGTGGAGAGCGTCCTCGACGTCCGCAAGGATCTCGGCTACCGCACCGCGGGCCTGCGACGGCTGCCGCCGCCCGCCCTGCCGGAGAGCGCGCTGGTCTACGTCTTCACGCCGCTCACCGACCAGCGCATCCTCGACGTCCTCGACCAGGTCAGGTCGCGGGCCAACCCCCTGGTGGTGGTGGAGATCCCGACCGGCGACCCGGCGGTCGATCCGGGTGACAGCACCGCGGAACTCGCCCTGCGGCTGTGGCGGGCCGACCGTGAGGCGATGCGCTTCGCGCTGACCGAACGCGGCATCGCCGTCGTCACCCACCAGCCGGGCGAGACCCTCGACCTCGCCCTCGCGCCGCTGCTGCGCACCCGGATCCACGGAGGACGCCGATGAGCCGCTCAGCGCCCGACCTGCACCGGGTGACCGCCCGGACCCTCGGCGTCGCCCTGGCCGTCGCCGCGTGCAACCCGCAGCGCACCTTCGACGGTACGGTCATCGGCTGGGTGTTCGTGCTGGCCGCCGCCGGCGCCGCGTGGTGGGCCGCGCCGATGGTCGACGCGCGCCCGGTACTCAGCTCGTGGCGGTGGACCGCGACGGCGGCGCACCGGCGCAACACGCTGCTGCCCGCGGGCGCGGTGGTCCTGGCCGCGATGACCGCTCCCGCGGTGTGGCTGGCGGCCTGCGTGACCGGGCTGCTGGTCGCCTACCTGCTGATCACCGACGGCTGGACGATGGGGGCGACGGCGCCGCCCGGCACCGACCGGGCCACCCCGGCGGTTGCCGCTGCCGCGGCGGCAGCGGTCGTCTTCGCCGCGGCCAGCGCGCCGGTCGCGGACACGCCCTGGTCCCGGCTTCCGGCGGCGCTCGCCCTCGCGGCCACGGTCACGTGCGTGGCCCTGGCCCTCCGCCGCGCCCGCTGACGCGGGACCCGGCTTGAACGGTTGGCCTCCCGCCCGGGCCTCTGCCGGTGGTGCCTCTTGCGGTGCCCGCTTGCCCGCGGACCGCCGTGGCTTGTCGCGCAGTTCCCCGCGCCCCTTCCGCGTATGCCACGTCCTGCGGCGTTCACGGTGCCGCTGCACTGTGGCTGGGCGCGCCGTTCCCCGCGCGCCTACGGGGCACGTTTCCCCCGCCGCAGAGGGCAAGCCTCAGGGGCGCGGGGAACGGCGCGACCGCCCCGCCGGTGGGAGGGCCGGGCGCGGGTCAGGGCCGCGATCGGGGCGGCGGCCCTGGAGACACAAGCTGTATCGGTTCAGTAAATAGGTCACCCTCCTTGCCAACCACCCGGTTTCCATCAGCACTTGCTGTGCTTTACCGTTTAATGGCCGGTCCGCCCCGGGCCAGGGAACCGCCGACGCCGCAGGCACCACGCATGACGCGCAAGGCAAGATGGCACGAGGCAAGGAGTGGCGATGAAGGACGTCACGCCGCTGGTCGACGGCTGGAAGCTCCGCCTGCCGGGCGACGGCAAGGGCACCGCCACCGGGAAGGCCAGCGCCACCGTACCCGGCTGCGTGCACACCGACCTGATCGCCGCGGGCCTGCTCGCCGACCCCTTCCAGGACCGGAACGAGACCGAGGCCGCCTGGGTCGGCCGCGCCGACTGGACGTACGAGACGGAGCTGCCCGCGTCCGCCACCACCCACGAGCGCAGCGACCTCGTCCTCGACGGGCTCGACACCGTCGCCGCGATCACGCTCGGCGGCCGGCTGCTCGGCGCCACCCGCAACATGCACCGCGGCTACCGCTTCGGCGTCACCGCCGACCGGTCGGCCACCGGCGCGACGCCGCTGGCCGTGGCCTTCACCTCGGCCTACACCGAAGCGGAAAGGGTCAGGGTGCTGGCCGGCGACCGGCCCATCTCCTATCCCGAGCCCTTCCAGTACATCCGCAAGATGGCCTGCTCCTTCGGCTGGGACTGGGGGCCGACCCTGGTCACCGCCGGCATCTGGAAGCCGGTGCGGCTCGAACACTGGTCGACCGCCCGGCTGGCCCGGGTCACCCCGCTGGTCACCGCCACCGGCGGGGCCGGCGGCACGGGCCGGGTCGAGGCCCGCGTCGAGCTGGAGCGCACCGCGGCGGGCGCGGACCGGCCGCTGACCGTACGGCTGCGGGTGGGGGAGACCGTCACCGAGACCGCGGTGCCGGCCGGCACCGACCGGTTCACCGCGGTCGCCGAGATCGAGGCGCCCGACCTGTGGTGGCCGCACGGCTACGGCGAACAGCCGCTCTACGACTGCGAGGTCACCCTCGCCGACGCCGGCGGCCCCGCGGCCTATCTGGACCGGTGGCAGCGCCGTATCGGATTCCGCACCGTCACCCTGGACACCTCGCCCGACGAGCACGGCACCGCCTTCACCCTGGCCGTCAACGGCACCCCGGTCTTCGCCCGCGGCGTCAACTGGATCCCCGACGACGTGCTGCCCACCAGGATCGACGCCGCCCGCTACCGACGCCGGCTGCGCCAGGCCGTGGACGCGGGCGCGGGCGCGGACCTGATCCGGGTGTGGGGCGGCGGGATCTACGAGAGCGACGACTTCTACGACGCCTGCGACGAACTCGGCCTGCTGGTCTGGCAGGACTTCCTGTTCGCGTGCGCCGCCTACCCCGAGGAGCAGCCGCTGCGCGTTGGCCCCGTCGAGCCTGGCCGCCTCGTCCAGCGACACCGGAATGCCCCGGATGAACTGCAGGAAGATGTAGATCGACACGATGTCGGTGCCCATGTACAGCACGATCGGCGCCCAGCGGTGTCGAACATCCCGAAGCTGTTCACGATCTTGAAGGTCGCGACCTGGGTCGTCACGCTCGGCACCAGCGAGCCGATCAGGAACAGCGCGGTCACCAGCCGGCGCAGCCGGAAGTGGAAGCGGTCGATGGCGTACGCCGCCATCGACCCGATCAGCACCGTCCCGGCGATCGAGAAGACCAGGTAGCGCTGATGCTTAACCGTTACACAACATTCAGTGCCCGGAGCCGCCGCGCGGTGGGGTAGGTTGGGCGCCGTACCGCAGCACACCGCGACAAGCCGAGGAGGTGGGACCGATTACCGCCAGTACGTACCGGGCGCTCCCACCGCACACCCCCGCGAGGCCCACGGCCTGCTAGTCGGGACCTGGGGAGCGCCTGCCGGCTTCCCGAGAGGCTCATATGTCGGACTCCGTCACACCGTTGCCCGAGGCCCTGCCCGAATCCGCCGTCGTCGCCCGGCTCAGGGCGGCCGGCTGCGTCTTCGCCGAGGACGAGGCACGGATCATCCTCGCCACCGCGACCACCGCCGACGAGCTGGCCGCCATGGTCGCCCGGCGGGCCGGCGGGCTGCCGCTGGAACACGTCGTCGGCTGGGCCGAGTTCTGCGGTCTGCGGATCGCCGTGGACCCCGGGGTCTTCGTGCCCCGCCGGCGTACCGAACTCCTGGTGCGCGAGGCCGTGGCCCTCGGCCGCGCCGCCGCGGGCGAGGACGGGCGCGAGATCGTCGTGCTCGACCTGTGCTGCGGCTCCGGCGCGGTGGGTGCGGCACTGGCCGCGGCCCTGGGGCGTACGCGGGTCCACGCCGCCGACCTCGATCCGGCCGCGGTCGCCTGCGCCGCCCGCAACCTCGCCCCGTCCGGCGGGCGGGTCCACCGGGGCGACCTCTTCGCGGCCGTCCCCACCGGGCTGCGCGGCCGGATCGACCTGCTGGCCGCCAACGTGCCGTACGTGCCCTCCTCGGCGGTCGGGCTGCTGCCGCCCGAGGCCCGCGACCACGAGGCGCTCATCGCCCTCGACGGGGGGCACGACGGCCTCGACGTGATGCGCAGGGTCGCGGCCAGTGCCGCGGGCTGGCTCGCGCCGGGCGGTTCGCTGCTGGTGGAGGCCGGCGAGCGGCAGGCGCGGGCCGCGGCCGGCGTCCTGGCCGGCGGCGGCCTGCGGCCGCGTGTCGCGACCGACGACGACCTCGGCGCCACCGTCGTGATCGGCACCCGGCCGCAGCGCTGAGCGGGAGCCGCCCGCGCACGCCGCCCCGGCCCTCACGGGCCGGGGCGGCGGTTCAGTCCTGCTGCTCGGCGGGCCGCAGCCCGGCCGTCCACTTCTCCTCGATGTTGCCGAACTTCCACACCGCCACGGCCACCGCCCAGGTGAGGAAGAACAGCCCGACGATGACGTAGCCGACGATGTTCAGGTCCAGGCCGCCCACCCAGTCCCAGAACGCCCCGTGCAGGTTCGCCTTGTCACTGACCAGGCCGAGGAGTTCGACCGTGCCGATGATCAGCGCGACCGCGACCGACAGGCCGGTGATGGTGAGGTTGTAGTACACCTTGCGGACCGGCTTGGAGAAGGCCCACTCGTAGGCGAAGTTCATGAACGAGCCGTCGATCGTGTCCAGCAGGCACATCCCGGCCGCGAACAGCACCGGCAGGCACAGGATCGCGTACCACGGCAGCCCGGAGGCGGCGCCGGACCCGGCGAGCACCAGCAGCGCGATCTCGGTGGCGGTGTCGAAGCCCAGCCCGAACAGCAGACCCAGCGGGTACATCTGCCACGGCTTGGTGATCGACTTCATCACCCGCCCGAGCAGCCGGTTCATGAATCCGCGGTTGTTCAGGTGCTCCTCGAGCGCCGCCTCGTCGTAGTGGCCGCCGCGCATCTGCCGGAAGACCTTCCAGATCCCGGCCAGGATCAGCAGGTTGATGAACGCGATGACGTAGAGGAAGGTACCGGAGACTGTGGTGCCGACCCAGCCGGTGACGCTGTGCAGCTGCGAGTTGTCGTTCTCGACCGGGTCGGCCAGCGACCTGACGCCGAGCGAGAGCAGGAAGGCCAGCCCGAAGACGATGCTGGAGTGGCCGAGCGAGAACCAGAAGCCCACCGACAACGGCCGCTTGCCCTCGTGCATGAGCTTGCGGGTGGTGTTGTCGATCGCCGCGATGTGGTCGGCGTCGAAGGCGTGCCGCATGCCGAGGGTGTACGCGGTCACCCCGATGCCGATGCCGAAGGACTTGGTGCCCAGGCTGTAGTGCTCGGGTGCGACGATGGCCACCAGCGTGAACCAGCCGATGACGTGCAGTGCCACGATGAACGCGGCCATCCCGCCGAGCCGGGTCCACTCCGCCCGGGTCATCGACCCCGATATCCGTCGCCAGCGGGTCCCGGTGGGTGCCGGGGCCTCGGCGGTGCTGGTCATACGCTGGTCCTCCGTCGGAGCGGCTGGGGAGCGGTTGCCGCAACAGACTACTTGTTGCGAACCACTTGCAATAGCTTCCCCCGCCGGGTCCCGCTCACACCGCCCGGGATCGGCGCGCTGCCGCGGCCCGTACGTGATGGCGGCCGATCGGCAGCACCGGCGGGGCCCCCGACACCTCGTCGGTCACCACGCGGCTGTCGACGCCGAAGATCCCGCGCACCGTCTGCTCGGTGACCACGGCGGCCGGCCGGGTCCTCGACGGCCGCACCGCCCTGGTCGTCGCGCACCGCCTGTCGCAGGCGGCCACCGCCGACCGGGTCGTCGTCATGGCGGACGGCCGCATCGTGGAGGAGGGCACGCACCGCGAACTCGTAGCGGCGGGCGGCCGTTACGCGGAGTTGTGGCAGGCCTGGTCGCAGCACGCGGTGGTGCCGGAGAGCTTGGTCACAGGCGCCGGGAAAGCCGGGCCGATGTCCGTTCGTCCTGATTGACGCATGACAGAACGGACCCCTAGGCTCCACAACGTAGTGATGACGTGGGAAAGCTGGTGGAAATCCAGCACGGTCGCGCCACTGTGATCCCGCCGCCGCACCGGCGATACGGGGAGTCAGAGAGCCGCTCATCACGACGCCCAGGGAACAGGGACGCACGATCCCCCAAGGAGGGCTCACCTTGAGTAGCATTTCCGCACCCCGCCCGGCAGCCACGCCGGTCGTCCTGCCGGTCTCGAAGGCCGTGCTGTGGCTGGTCGGCACCGCGATCCTCGCGCTCGCCGCCTACTACTTCGTCGGCGTCGACCAGGGTGCCGTCTCGGTCTTCGGCAAGGACATGCACATCCACGAGTTCGTCCACGACGCCCGCCACTTCCTCGGTTTCCCCTGCCACTGACACACCACCGGAACCCGAGGTACGGACAACTCGACATGGAAAAGAAGCTCATCCTGCGCGGCGTTCTGGCCGGCGCAGTCGCAGGGCTGCTCGCCTTCCTCTTCGCCCGCGTCTTCGCCGAGCCCCAGATCAGCAAGGCGATCGACTACGAGAGCGGCCGGGACGCCGCTCAGGCCGCCCTCGACAAGGCGGCCGGGCTGCCCGTGGAGGCGGCCGACCCCGACCTCTTCAGCCGCACCATCCAGGCCGACGTGGGCATCGGCGTCGGCATGATCGTGTTCGGCATGGCGATGGGCGCGCTGTTCGCCGTCGCCTACGCCGTCTGCCTCGGCCGGGTCGGCGGGCTGCGCGCCCGCAGCCTGGCCCTGCTGGTCGCGGCCGGCGGTTTCCTCGGCATGTACCTGGTGCCGTTCATGAAATACCCGGCCAACCCGCCCGCCATCGGCCACGAGGACACCATCAGGGCCCGCAGCGGCCTCTATCTGGTGATGGTGGTGTGCTCGGTGGCCTTCCTGGTGGGCGCCGCCTGGCTGTGCAGGCGGCTGCAGGCCAGGTTCGGCAACTGGAACGCCACCCTGCTGGCGGCCGGCGCCTTCGTCGTCGCCATCGGCGTCGTCATGCTGGTCCTGCCGTCGCTGGGCCATCTGGGCTCCAACAAGCAGGCCTTCGGCAACCACGCCACCGAGACGCCGCTGCCGCTCACCGACGACGACGGCCGCATCGTCTACCCGGGCTTCCCCGCCGACGTGCTGTTCTCCTTCCGCTTCTACTCCGTCGCCGCGCAACTGCTGCTGTGGTCGGCGATCGGCCTGGTCTTCGCGCCGCTGGCCGAACGCCTGCTGCGGCCCCGGCCGGACACCGCCCCCGCGCGAGGGACGGCGCCCGTACCGGCATGACGCGCGACGCGTACGGCACGGCCGCGCCGGGCGCGGTGGTCGAGGAGATCGCCGCGCTCGGGCCGTTCTTCGCCGTCTCCCTGCACCCGGCCGCCGCGCCGCCCGCCGCGCCGTGGCAGCCGATGAGCGGGCCGCTGCTCGCCGAGCGGGCCGCCGGCGTCAGGGCGTATCTGGCCGCGTCCGGCGGGCAGCCGCCGGACGCGGTCGAGCCGCGGGTCGCCGCCTCGGTCGCCCATCTCGGCCTGGCCGCGCGGCTGGTGTCGCCCGCACTGGCCGCGGCGGTCCTGTACGGGCGCCCGCTCCACTACGACCTCGACGCGGTGCGCTGGCAGCCCGCGCTGGGCGGCCCCGTCCCGGTCTCGCTGCCGGACGACGCCCTGCGCCCGCCCGTGCCCGCGCCCGACCGGCTCGCCGACGCGGCGGCCGGACACATGCTGGACGGCCCGCTCGCCGAACTGGCCGACCGCCTGGGGACGTTGGGCGTCTCCCCGCACATCCTGCTGGGCAACACCGCCTCCGCGGTCAACGGTGCCGCGACCGCGCTGTCCGCGGCCCGCCCCGAACTCGCCGCCCGCGCCCGCGCCTTCGCCGCCCTGCTGCTCGACCGGCCGCCGCTGAGCGCGCAGAGCGCCCGTACGCCCGCGGGCGCCTTCCGGCGGCGCAGCTGCTGCCTGATCTACCGCGCCGCCCCCGACCGCGGGGGCGCCCTGTGCGGTGACTGCGTCCTGCGCGCCGCGACCGGCTGACCCCGCCTCCTCCGCCTCCGCATTCGTGGCCCGAGCCCCCGGACCGGCGGGCCGGACAGCTCGTTCACCATCTGACGGGCCCCGGCGGCCGACAGCCGCCCGGACGATCTGCCTGCCCGGCCCGGCCGGCGCCCACCGGCCCGCGGGCCACCCCTGGGCGGCTCCCTCGCTGGCTGACTTCCATCGCTTGGCCGGCCGTCGTTCCCGGCGCCGCGCCGCACCGCCGGAAGGCCGGCGCGGGCATGCGCGGGGCGGTGGAAGCAATGCTCGACACCGGTGTGCCGGGCCGTCGTACGCCCGTGCCCCCTCAACCGGTTCATGGCCGGCCGGCAAGGTCCCGCGGCGCCCGCGCGGAGCGCTTTCAGCCAATATAGCCGTACATCTGTCATGGACAGGTAAATAACCTGACACTGTGCATCCGTGCGTAACCGTACGGGCAACCCCCACACACCCAGCGGAGGAATCCGTCCCATGCGAAGAATCAGCTTTCTCGTCGCCGCTCTGACGGCGGCGTTCGCGGCCGCCGTCGCCCCGGCGGTAGCGGCCACCCCCACCGCGGCCGCGCTTCCCGTCCTCAGCCAGACCGTGCCGGGCGGCCCTCCCGTCAACCCGGGCGACCTCCTGACCTCGTCGCTCACCCCGGGCACCACGCTGAACTTCACCACCGCCCCCGGCGGCCCGGTCGGTCTGTTCTGCAAGCAGTCCAGCTGGCGGGGCCAGGTACTGTCCAACCCGCCCGCACCGGGCACCGCGGTGATCAATCTGCTCAACCCGGTCACCGTCGCGGGCTGCTTCGACAACTCGCCGACCGTCACCGGCGTCACGAGCGTCACTGTCGGCAACCTCCCGGCGACCATGACGGTGAGTGACACCTCGGGCTACCCGATCCAGATCCTGCCGTCGACCGGTCCGCTGGTGATCGCCTACACCGTGACGACGACCGGCCCGACCGTCACCTGCGTCTTCCAGGCGGGCGGCCCGGTGAACGGCAACACCGGACCCGGCGGCGCGCCGTGGAAGTTCGTCAACCAGCCGTTCAAGCTGGCCAGCGGGTCCCTGCCGGCCTGCGGCACCTCGCCGACCGCGTTCCTGACCGTCCAGTACAGCCCCGTACTGGACGCGTCAACGGGCGGCGCCACCGTCTACGTGAACTGATCCGATAGCCCGGCGTACCCGCCGGGCCCCTCCCGGGGCGGCCGGAAACACCCGCTCCGGGAGGGGGCGACGTGTGCCGCCTGCCGCCCGGCGGCTGACGCCGACGTCAGGTGCGCGGCGCCGACGCGGCGATTCGCCCGGCGACGCCCATACCGCTGCTCCCCGTCAGCAACAGGGTCGGCCTCACCCGAAAATGACAGGCTGTTCGCAGGAGGTGGGGCGGGGGCACTGAGCCGCACGCACGCTGTGCCACACTCCGGTGGGTGAAACAGATCTACGTCATCGGCATCGGAGCGGGTGACCCCGAGCAGCTCACCCTCCAGGCGGTCCGCGCCCTGGGGCGCGCCGATGTGTTCTTCCTGCTGGACAAGGGGGAGGACAAGGCGGGCCTGGTGCGGTTGCGCGAGGAGATCCTCGAACGGCACGCCGCCCGCCCGCACCGGGTGGTCGTCGCCCGCGACCCGGACCGGGACCGTACGGCCGCAGGCGGGGCGTACGCACCGGCCGTGGACGACTGGCGGCGGCGCCGCGCCGACATCTACCAGCGGCTGATCGCCGAGGAGTTGGCCGACGACGCCTGCGGGGCCTTCCTGGTCTGGGGCGATCCCGCGCTCTACGACAGCACCCTGGCGATCCTGGAGGACGTGCACGCCCGCGGCGGCGTCGCCTTCGACTGGACGGTGGTGCCCGGCATCAGCAGCGTCGCGACGCTGGCCGCCCGGCACCGCACCGGGCTCAACCAGGTGGGACGCCCGGTCCAGATCACCACCGGGCGGCGGCTCGCCGACGAGGGCCTGCCGGACGGCGTGGACGACGTGGTGGTGATGCTCGACGCCCGCCAGGCCTTCGGCGCCCTCGCCGGCCAGGGCCTGCACATCTACTGGGGCGCCTACCTCGGCACCCCCGACGAGATCCTGCTCGCCGGCCCCCTGGACGAGGAACTGGCCGACCGCATCCGCACCGTCCGAGCCGAAGCGCGCACCCGCACGGGCTGGATCATGGACACATACCTGCTGCGCCGAGCCCCGCACGAATCGGCCGCGCCCCGTTGACGCTGCGGGTGCTGATCCTCGGTGGGACCGCAGAAGCCCGCGCGCTGGCGGACATGGTCGCAGGAGACGCGGGTCTGGACGTGACCACGTCCTTCGCGGGGCGTACTCCGGAGCCGCGGCTGCCCGCGGGGCAGGTCAGGACCGGTGGGTTCGGCGGCGTGGAAGGGCTCGCCGGGTGGCTGCGCGGGCAGCGGACCGGCGCCGTGGTCGACGCCACCCACCCCTTCGCCGAGGTGATCAGCCGCAACGCGGCGCAGGCGGCCCGCGCCACCGGCGTACCGCTGGTGGCGCTGCGCAGGCCCGGCTGGAGCGCGGGGGAGGGGGACCGCTGGCACTGGGCGGACACCCTCGCCGGGGCCGCGGCGCTGCTCCCGGCGCTCGGGCGCCGCCCTTTCCTCACCACCGGCCGCCAGGACCTGGCCGCCTTCGCCGGCCTCCCGCTGCGCTTCCTGGTCCGCGCGGTCGCCCCGCCGCTCCCGCCGCTGCCCGCGCACTGCCGTGTGCTGCTCGACCGCGGCCCCTTCACCCTCGATGCGGAACGCGCGCTGCTCCGCGAGCACCGCATCGACGTCCTGGTCACCAAGGACAGCGGCGGCCCCGCCACCGCCCCCAAGCTCACCGCCGC
>NZ_JAJSYW010000124.1:0-20573 GCF_036815005.1 Streptomyces sp. IBSBF 2435
CCCCCGCCCCCAGAACCCCTTGAGGGCCGCGACCGACTGCGCGCCCAGCCCAGACACGGCGGCACCTTCTGACTGCCGCGAGGAACTGCGCGCGCGACCGAGTCACCGCGTCGGGCAGAGTCCCACGCCAGGCGGCACCCACCCAGGGCCGTGGGGAACTGCGCGCGCAAGCCCCGCCGGGGGCAAGGTCCGGGCACAGCCCGAGCCACCCCTCTCGATCGGCACACCCGGGCGAGGGCGCACCCCGGGCGAGGGCGCACTCCCGGCCGGTGGTCCGGCCACGCCAAGGCGAGGGTGCACCCCTCACCCCATTGCGGCGTGCCCGAACGCTTACTCCCAGGACCCCCACGCCCGCGGCCCCGCCGCGATCTCCGCGAGGTCCGCCGCCGTCAGGACCAGCCCGGCCGCCGCCGCGTTCTCGGCGGGGCGCTGGGCCGAGCGGGTGCCGGGGATCGGGACGACCCCGGGGCCCTGGGCCAGCGCCCAGGCGAGCGCGATCTGCGCCGGGGTCGCGCCGTGGCGGTGAGCCACCCGCCGCAGCCCCGCCACGATCGGCTGATTCGCCGCCATCATGTCCGCGGTGAAGCGCGGATGCCTGGCCCGCAGATCGTCCGGCTCGAAGCCCTGGCCGGGCGTGAGCGTCCCGGTGAGGAAGCCGTTGCCGAGCGGCATCGCGGCGAGGAAGCCGACGCCGTGCGCGGTGCACCACGGCAGCAGCTCGTCCAGCGCCTCCGCCGACCACACCGACAGCTCGGCCTGCACACAGCTGACCGGGAAGACCTGCTGGGCGCGCACCAGCTGGCGCAGCGTCTCCTCGTGCAGCGCCGCGCCGGTGCGCCGGTCGCCGCGGGCGCCGACCGCGCACAGGCCGAGCGCCCGCACCTTGCCGGCGGCCACGAGTTCGGCCATCGCGCCCCAGGTCTCCTCGACCGGGATCTCCGGGTCGACCCGGTGCAGCTGGTAGAGGTCGATCGTGTCGGTCTGCAGCCGCCGCAGCGACGCGTCGCAGGCGCGTTTGACGTACGACGGGCGGCCGTTGGCCACGATGTGCTGCTCACCGGCCAGCAGCCCGCACTTGGTGGCGATGAACGCGTCGCGCCGCCGCTGCTTCAGCACCCGCCCGAGCAGCAGCTCATTGGTGAACGGCCCGTACATGTCCGCGGTGTCCAGCAGCGTCGTGCCGTGGTCGAGCGCGCTGTGCACGGCCCGCAGCGATTCCTCGCCGTCCCGCCGGGAAGCCGCGTACCCCCAGCTCATCGGCATGCAGCCGAGCCCTACCGCTCCCACTGCCAGCGCTGTCGCGCCGACCGCCCTGCGCTCCACCGTGCCGCCCTCCCTGAGACGCACACTGTGCCATAGCCTCCTGACCATGACCGACATGACCCAGGACCCCGCCGCGGGCGCCCGCCCGCAGGTGTGGCTGTCCGTGCCGCCCGAGGAGATCGACGGACTGCCGGACGCGTTCGAGTACGTGTACTGGGACGGCTCCGGAGACTTCCCCGCCGATCCCGAAGCCGCAGCCTTCTACGTCGTGCCCTACATGAAGGGTCCGACGGCCGGCGCGCTCCCGCTGCCGCGCATGACCGGTGTGCGCGTCATCCAGACACTGAGCGCGGGCGTGGACAACATCGCGCCGCACCTCGGCCAGGTCGGGCCGGGCGTCCGCCTGTGCAATGCCCGCGGGGTGCACGAGGCGAGCACCGCGGAGCTGGCCCTGGCGCTCATCCTGGCCTCGCTGCGCGGCATCCCGCGCTTCGTGCGCGGCCAGGACACCGAGAAGTGGTACTCGGGCTTCTACCCGGCACTGGCCGACCGCCGGGTGCTGATCGTCGGCTACGGCTCGATAGGAGCCGCCGTCGAGGACCGGCTCGTGCCCTTCGAGTGCGAGGTGGCCCGGGTGGCGCGCAGCGCCCGCGACGCCCCCCGCGGGCCGGTGCACGCGCTGGCCGATCTGCCACGGCTGCTGCCGGCCGCCGATGTGGTGGTGCTCACCACCCCGCTGACCGAGCAGACCAGGGGGCTGGCGGGACCCGCCTTCCTGGCCGCGATGAAGGACGGCGCCCTGCTGGTGAACATGGCCAGGGGCGCGGTGGTGGACACCAGGGCGCTGCTGGTGGAGGCCGAGTCGGGCCGGCTGACCGCGGCACTGGACGTCACCGACCCGGAACCGCTGCCCGCCGGGCATCCGCTGTGGCACGCGCCCGGTGTGCTGATCAGCCCGCACGTGGGGGGCAGCACCTCCGCCTTCATGCCCCGTGCGAAGCGTTTGATCCGGTCCCAGCTGGTCAGGTTCGCAAGTGGTGAGGAGTTGGCCAACGTCGTCCAGGTGACCGGCTGACCGCGGCGAACGGCCGCCCCGAGGGCCCCGGCCGACCACCGGCTGGGATCGGATGACTGCAAAGTGTGTTCGACAACCCATGTGTGGTTACGCTCAGTAGAGGGCACCTATCCCTGAGTGACGGATCTGGTGTATCGTCCCGAAACGGGGGCGCGCCGCAGTGCCGAAGCCGGCACCTGCGGCGAGCGAACGACGAGCGAAAAAAAGGGGGCGACGGGCGATGCACGGACCGAGGCGGTTCCCGGGCAGGCGCACCCAGCGCACCGCACGACCCGACCGGCCGCTGACCGGGCGGCAGCGCGCCGCGCGCCGGCCGGTCCCGCCGCACAGGACAGCGCGGTGACCTCCACGGGGGCGGTGATCGGCGGTCAGTCCCCGCGCGACGGCAGCGCCGGTCTGCTGCCGCAGCTCATGCTCGCACTGCTCTGCGGCGGCTACACGACCGGGGCAGCGCTGGGCTGGGGCGCGGGCGATGTCGCGGCCTTCATGGGGGACTTCGGACTGTCGGCCGCCGCCGCTGCCGCCGCGGTCTCGATGCTGCTCTACGCCCGCAAGGCCGCCGCGGGCCACCGGGCCGCCTGGCTGCTGTTCTCGGCCTCCTCCGCGATGGCCGCGCTCGGCAACGGCGTCTGGGGCTGGTACGAAGTCGTGCTGCACCGCCAAGTGCCGCAGACCTCGCCCGCCGACTTCTGCTTCCTGCTGTTCGCGCCGCCCGCCGTGATCGGCCTGCTGGTGCTCGCCAAGCGGCCGGTGAGCCGGGCCGGCTGGGTGTGCCTCGGCCTGGACACCTGGCTCATCGGCGGCTCGCTGCTGACCTTGTCATGGAGCCTGGCTCTGGCCCGCGCCGCCCGTTTCGACGGCCCGAGCACCGCCAAGGTCGCGCTCTCGCTGGCCTATCCGCTGCTGGACATCGTGCTGGTCAGCATGGTCCTCGCCCTGCACTTCCGCCGCTCGGCCGGCAATCGCGCCGCCGTCAACACCGCACTGGCCGCGCTCGCGCTGACCGTGCTGTGCGACGCGCTCTTCACCTCGCCGCTGCTGCGCGAGCAGTACCACTCGGGCCAGATCCTGGACGCCGGCTGGTTCGCCGGCAGCATGCTGATGGCGTACGCCCCCTGGGTCGGCCGCCGTGAGCAGCCGCTGCTGCGCTCCGGCTCGGCCACCCGCAAGGTCACCGGGTCGCTGTCCGCGCTCGCGCCGTACCTGGCCGCCGCGGTGTGCACCCTGGGCATCCTCTACGACGTGATCACCGGCCAGAAGTGCGACAAGGTCGTGCTGCTCACCGGCAGCACCGTGGTGCTCGCACTGGTCGTCCGGCAGGGCATCATGCTGCTCGACAACATGGCGCTGACCCACGAACTGGCCCAGAAGGAGAACCACTTCCGCTCCCTGGTCCAGGGGTCGAGCGACGTCATCATGATCGCCGCCCCCACCGGAGTGCTGCGGTACGTCAGCCCCGCCTCGGCCGGTGTCTACGGGCGCGACCCCGAGGAGATGATCGGCACCGAACTGTCCGAGCACATCCACCCCGACGACCTCGGCCAGGTCGTGCACGAGGTGCGCCGCTTCCTCGCGGCGCCGCCCGGCGAGGAGCCGGCCACCAGGATCGAGTGCCGCATCAGGTCGGGGCGGCGCGGCGGACCGCACGGCGAGGACGGCTGGCTCAATGTCGAGTCCAGCGTCAACCGCTACCAGGGCGGCCTGATCTTCAACAGCCGCGACGTGACAGAACGGGTCCGCCTGCAGGCCCAGTTGCAGCACAACGCCTCACACGACCCGCTCACCGACCTGCCCAACCGGCTGCTCTTCCTGGACCGGGTGGGCAAGGCGCTCAACGGGCGGCGGGCCGGCGACGGGCGGGCCGCGGTGCTCTACGTCGACCTCGACGGCTTCAAGGCGGTCAACGACTCCATCGGCCACCAGGCGGGCGACCACCTGCTCACCCAGGCCGCCCGCCGGCTGCGGGACGCGCTGCGGACCGGCGACACCGCGGCCAGGCTGGGCGGCGACGAATTCGCCGTGCTGGTCTGCGGCACCCTCGAACACCAGATCACGGAGATCGCGGAGCGGCTGCGGGCCGCGCTGTGCGAGCCGTACCGGGTGGACGGCGGCGAGGTGCGGGTCGGCGCCAGCATCGGTATCGCCTTCGCCGAGCCCGGCACCTCGGCGGTCGAGCTGATGCGCAACGCCGACCTGGCGATGTATCGCGCCAAGCAGGCGGGCAAGGGCCGGGTCGAGCTGTACGCGCCGCAGTTGCAGGCCGACGTCGTACGCCGTACGGAGATGGCCACCCGGCTGCACCGGGCGCTGCACGACGGCGAGTTCACGCTGCTGCACCAGCCCGTGGTGGAGCTGTCCTCCGGCCGGATCACCGGCGTCGAGGCGCAGGCCCGCTGGCGGTCCGCGCAGGGCATCCTGTTCACCCCCGCCGAATTCCTGCGGGCGGCGGAGGACATCGACCGCACCTCGGAGCTGGGCAGGTGGCAGCTGGAGCAGGCCGTGGCGCAGGCGGCCCTGCGGTACGGCGCGGGGCACCGGGTGCCGGTCACCGTGAAGCTGTCCGCCCGCCGGCTGCTGCACCGCGACCTGCCGGCCGGCGCCGTCGAGGGCCTGCTGGAGCGGCACGGCCTGCCACCCGGCGGCCTGGTGGTCGAGCTGACCGGCGGCGACCCGCGGATCTCGCTGGACGAGCTGGAGCGCCGGCTGACCGAGCTGCGCCGGGCCGGGGTGCGTATCTCGCTCGGCGGCTTCGGCTCCGGCCACGCCGCGCTCAGCGCGCTGCGGGGCCTGCCGGTGGACGCGGTCAAGCTCGACAGGGGCTTCGTGGAGGGCGTGGTCGAGTCACCCCGGCTGCGCAAGATCACCCGCGGGCTGCTGCGGATCGCTGCGGACCTCGGTGTGCGGACCGCCGCCGACGGGGTGGACCGGCCGGAGCAGGTGCACGCGCTGCGCGAGCTGGGCTGCGCCCAGGGGCAGGGAATGGCCTTCTCCGGGCTGCTGGACGAGCACCGGCTGCGCGGCTCGCTGACCCGCGGCGGTTACCCCGTACCGGCGGATTCCAGCCGCTCGGGAAAGCCGGACGGCGGCCGGTCCGTACCGCAGGAGACAGCCCGGGAGCAGGTCGTACCCCGGACCGTGCAGCTGCCCTCCTGTCGCTCACATAGTGAGACCCGCGTCCCACCGGCTTGACACCCGCAAGGGGTCCGGAGGAAGGTCGTCGCCATGCGCACCCGAATTCTCGTACTTGGAAAGCGCGTCGGCTGACCGAGGCCAATCACCGCCTCGCACACGCACCGGCGCGCTCCCCTCGCTTGCCCCACGGCACGAGGGGTTTTTTGTTGCCCGGCATCCGGGCGCAAACCCCCTCACCCCCTCACCACCCTCATCTTCGAGAGAAGAGAACGCAGATGACCGAGCAGGCCACCGGGTCCCACCATCCGCAGCCGCGGACCCGAAACGCGGTCCCCGCCGCCACCGCCGAGCGCATGACGGGCGCCCAGGCGCTCATCCGCTCCCTTGAGGCCGTAGGCGCCGACACCGTGTTCGGCATCCCGGGTGGTGCGATCCTGCCGGCGTACGACCCGCTGATGGACTCAGCCAAGGTCCGGCACGTGCTGGTCAGGCACGAACAGGGCGCGGGGCACGCCGCCACCGGCTACGCGCAGGCCACCGGCCGGGTCGGGGTGTGCATGGCGACCTCGGGACCCGGCGCGACCAACCTGGTCACCCCGATCGCCGACGCCCACATGGACTCGGTGCCGCTCGTCGCCATCACCGGCCAGGTCGCCTCGAAGTCCATCGGCACCGACGCCTTCCAGGAGGCGGACATCTGCGGCATCACCATGCCGATCACCAAGCACAACTTCCTGGTCAGGGACGCGGCCGACATCCCGCGCACCATCGCCGAGGCCTTCCACATCGCCGCCACAGGGCGTCCGGGGCCGGTCCTGGTGGACATCGCCAAGGACGCGCTGCAGAACCAGATGACCTTCTCGTGGCCGCCGCAGGCCGACCTGCCCGGCTACCGCCCGGTGACCAAGCCGCACGCCAAGCAGATCCGCGAGGCCGCCCGGCTGATCAACGAGGCCCGCCGCCCGGTGCTCTACGTCGGCGGCGGTGTCATCAAGGCCCGCGCCACCGGCGAGCTGCGCATCCTCGCCGAGCTGACCGGCGCCCCGGTCACCACCACGCTGATGGCGCTCGGCGCCTTCCCCGACAGCCACCCGCAGCACGTCGGCATGCCCGGCATGCACGGCGACGTCTCCGCGGTCACCGCGCTGCAGAAGTCCGACCTGATCATCGCGCTCGGCGCCCGCTTCGACGACCGCGTCACCGGCCGCCTCGACACCTTCGCGCCGAACGCGAAGGTCGTGCACGCCGACATCGACCCGGCCGAGATCTCCAAGAACCGGATCGCCGACGTGCCGATCGTCGGCGACGCCCGCGAGGTACTCGCCGACCTGATCGTCGCCGTCCAGGCCGACCACGAGGCCGGCCACAAGGGCGACTACTCCGAGTGGTGGAACCACCTGAACTTCTGGCGGAACACCTACCCGCTCGGCTACGACGCCCCCGAGGACGGCAGCCTGTCCCCGCAGCAGGTCATCGAGCGGATCGGGCAGCTCGCCCCGGACAACACGCTGTTCGCCGCGGGCGTCGGCCAGCACCAGATGTGGGCGGCGCAGTTCATCAAGTACGAGCGGCCCGGCACCTGGTTCAACTCCGGCGGCGCCGGCACCATGGGTTACGCCGTGCCCGCCGCGATGGGCGCCAAGGCCGGTATGCCGGACGCCACCGTGTGGGCGATCGACGGCGACGGCTGCTTCCAGATGACCAACCAGGAACTGGTCACCTGCGCGCTGAACAACATCCCGATCAAGGTCGCCATCATCAACAACGGCGCCCTGGGCATGGTCCGCCAGTGGCAGCACCTCTTCTACGGCGAGCGGTTCTCCAACACGGTGCTGCACTCCGGCGCGGAGAACGTCCCGGGCTCCACCCACGGCGTCGGCTCGATCCAGAACCGCGGCACCCGCGTGCCGGACTTCGTCAAGCTGTCCGAGGCCATGGGCTGCGTCGGCCTGCGCTGCGAGTCCCCCGACGACCTGGACAAGGTCATCGCCGAGGCGAACGCCATCAACGACCGCCCGGTCGTCGTGGACTTCATCGTCCACGAGGACGCGATGGTCTGGCCGATGGTCGCGGCCGGCACCTCCAACGACGAGATCATGGCGGCGCGCGATGTCCGGCCCGACTTCAGCGACGACCTGGACGACTGATGCCCGAGCAGACAGACCGGCAAGCGCACGATGACTGACGGCGGAAGAGCGAGAAAAGGAACCACTGACATGTCCAAGCACACGCTCTCCGTCCTGGTGGAGAACAAGCCCGGCGTCCTGGCCAGGATCACCGCGCTGTTCTCCCGCCGCGGCTTCAACATCGACTCGCTCGCGGTGGGCACCACCGAGCACCCGGAGATCTCCCGGATCACCATCGTCGTCAACGTCATCGACGAGCTGCCGCTCGAACAGGTGACGAAGCAGCTCAACAAGCTGGTCAACGTGCTGAAGATCGTCGAACTCGACTCCGCGGCGGCCGTCGCACGTGAACTCGTCCTGGTGAAGGTGCGCGCCGACAACGAGTCGCGCTCCCAGATCGTGGAGATCGTCCAGCTCTTCCGCGCCAAGACCGTGGACGTCTCACCCGAGGCCGTCACGATCGAGGCCACCGGCGCCGCCGACAAGCTGGAGGCCATGCTCAAGATGCTGGAGCCGTTCGGCATCAAGGAGTTGGTCCAGTCGGGCACCATCGCCATCGGCCGCGGTGCCCGCTCCATCACCGACCGCTCGCTGCGCGCGCTCGACCGTTCGGCGTAACGCCGGCGCGCAGCACCGCTCGCCGGATCCGTATGGCGAGACCCGAAATCCCGTATCCGCCCACCCGTCGTACGGTGGGCCGCACAACCCGATCCAAGGAGAACCCGAAGTGGCCGAGCTGTTCTACGACGACGACGCCGACCTGTCCATCATCCAGGGCCGCAAGGTCGCGGTCATCGGCTACGGCAGCCAGGGCCACGCCCACGCGCTGTCGCTGCGCGACTCGGGCGTGGACGTGCGGGTCGGCCTGCACGAGGGCTCCAAGTCCAAGACGGCGGCCGAGGAGCAGGGCCTGCGGGTGCTGCCGGTGGCCGAGGCCGCCGCCGAGGCCGACGTCATCATGATCCTGGTGCCGGACCCGATCCAGGGCCGCGTCTACGAGGAGTCCATCAAGGACAACCTCAAGGACGGCGACGCGCTCTTCTTCGGCCACGGCCTGAACATCCGCTTCGGCTTCATCAAGCCGCCGGCCGGCGTGGACGTCTGCATGGTCGCCCCCAAGGGCCCGGGCCACCTGGTCCGCCGCCAGTACGAGGAGGGCCGCGGCGTGCCGTGCATCGCGGCCGTCGAGCAGGACGCCACCGGCAAGGGCTTCGAGCTCGCGCTGTCGTACGCCAAGGGCATCGGCGGCACCCGGGCCGGCGTCATCAAGACCACCTTCACCGAGGAGACCGAGACCGACCTCTTCGGCGAGCAGGCGGTCCTGTGCGGCGGCACCTCCGCCCTGGTCAAGGCCGGCTTCGAGACCCTGGTCGAGGCCGGTTACCAGCCGGAGATCGCGTACTTCGAGTGCCTGCACGAGCTCAAGCTCATCGTGGACCTGATGTACGAGGGCGGCCTGGAGAAGATGCGCTGGTCGGTCTCCGAGACCGCCGAGTGGGGCGACTACGTCACCGGCCCGCGGATCATCACCGACGCCACCAAGGCCGAGATGAAGAAGATCCTCGGCGAGATCCAGGACGGCACCTTCGCCAACGCCTGGATCGCGGAGTACAACGCCGGCCTGCCGAAGTACAACGAGTACAAGAAGGCCGACGAGAACCACCTGCTGGAGACCACCGGCCGCAAGCTCCGCAAGCTGATGAGCTGGGTCGACGAGGAGGCGTAAGCCCCCCGGCGGACCCGCGCCGCGCCCCCGGTCGCGTCGCTTCGTACGAAGGCCTGACCGCCATCTGGTACGGACTTTGTACGAAGCGACGCAACCCCTCCGGGTGATCCTTCCATTTCGGCGAAGGCGCCGATTCGGCCCGCCGATAGACTCGCTGTAACAAGCGCGTTCAGGCTCACAGCGTCGTGCGTCTTCCACGCGGCATGCCATTCCCGCCTCTTGGAGCGGTCGAACGGGACCGGCCGCCCATGAAGGACAAGTGAGGACCACGTGAGCCAGAAGCCTGTCGTACTCATCGCAGAAGAGCTGTCGCCCGCCACGGTGGACGCGCTCGGGCCGGACTTCGAGATCCGGCACTGCAACGGCGCGGACCGAGCCGAACTGCTGTCCGCGATCACCGATGTCGACGCCATTTTGATCCGCAGCGCCACGAAGGTGGACGCGGAGGCCGTCGCCGCCGCGGCGAAACTGCGGGTCGTCGCCCGCGCCGGTGTCGGCCTCGACAACGTCGACGTCTCCGCCGCCACCAAGGCCGGCGTGATGGTCGTCAACGCGCCGACGTCCAACATCGTCACCGCCGCCGAGCTGGCCTGCGGTCTGCTGATCGCCACCGCCCGCAACATCGCGCCGGCCAACTCGGCGCTCAAGAACGGCGAGTGGAAGCGCAACAAGTACACCGGCGTCGAGCTGAGCGAGAAGACCCTCGGTGTGGTGGGCCTGGGCCGGATCGGCGTCCTGGTCGCGCAGCGGATGTCCGCCTTCGGGATGAACATCGTCGCCTACGACCCCTACGTGCAGCCCGCGCGGGCCGCCCAGATGGGCGTCAAGCTGCTGACCCTCGACGAGCTCCTCGAAGAGTCCGACTTCATCACCGTCCACCTGCCCAAGACCCCCGAGACGCTGGGTCTGATCGGTGACGAGGCGCTGCACAAGGTCAAGCCCTCGGTGCGGATCGTCAACGCCGCGCGCGGCGGGATCGTGGACGAGGAGGCGCTGGCCTCGGCGCTCAAGGAGGGCCGGGTGGCCGGCGCGGGCCTGGACGTCTACGCCAAGGAGCCCTGCACCGACTCGCCGCTCTTCCAGTTCGACAACGTGGTGGCGACCCCGCACCTGGGCGCGTCCACCGACGAGGCGCAGGAGAAGGCCGGTATCGCGGTCGCCAGGTCGGTCCGCCTCGCGCTGGCCGGCGAGCTGGTCCCCGACGCGGTCAACGTCCAGGGCGGCGTCATCGCCGAGGACGTCAAGCCCGCGCTGCCGCTCGCCGAGAAGCTCGGCCGGATCTTCACCGCACTGGCCGGCGAGGTCGCCGCCCGACTCGACGTCGAGGTCTGCGGCGAGGTCACCCAGCACGACGTGAAGATCCTCGAACTGAGCGCGCTCAAGGGCGTCTTCGAGGACGTCGTAGACGAGACGGTGTCGTACGTGAACGCGCCGCTGTTCGCCCAGGAGCGCGGTGTCGAGGTCCGGCTGACCACCAGCTCGGAGTCGCCCAACCACCGCAATGTGGTGACGGTCCGCGGCACGCTCGCCGACGGCACCGAGGTGTCGGTCTCCGGCACGCTGGCCGGCCCCAAGCACGTCCAGAAGGTCGTCGCCGTCGGCGACGAGGACGTGGACCTGGTGCTCGCCGACCACATGGCCTTCCTGCGCTACACCGACCGCCCCGGCATCGTCGGCACCATCGGCCGGATCCTCGGCGAGGTCGACGTCAACATCGCCGGCATGCAGGTCGCCCGGGCCGCCGCGGGCGGCGACGCGCTGGTCGCCCTCACCGTGGACTCCAGCATCCCGGCGGGCGTGCTGACCGACATCGCCGACGAGATCGGCGCCACCTCGGCGCGCGCGGTCAACTTGACCGACTGACCCGTATACGCAACCAGGCCGGCGCCGCTCCCCGCCCGGGGGGCGGCGCCGGCCCGCGTCAGAGCCTGGCCGCCTTGAGCGCCATGTGGAGCAGCAGCCGGGCCTCGCCGTCCGCCATGTCCAGGCCGGTCAGCTGCTCGATGCGGGACAGCCGGTAGTAGAGGGTCTGCCGGTGGATGGCCAGGGCGGTGGCCGTGCGTCCCGCCTGGCCCGCGTGGTCGAGGAAGACCTCGGCGGTGTGCGCCAGCTCCTCGTGCGCCGGGGTGAGCAGCGGGGCGACCGCCGGATCGGGCGGTACGTCGGCGGGCAGCGCGGTCAGCAGCCGGTAGGGGCCGAGGTTGGACCACTTCGCGATCGGGCCGAGCATCGGCTGGGCGTGCGCGGCCCTGGCCGCCGAGGTCGCCTCCCGCCAGGCCCCCGGCAGCTCGGCCAGCGAGCCGCGGGCCGCGCTCAGCCCGGCCACCATCCCGTCCGCGCCGACCGCGTCGAGCAGCCGGGCCGCCGCCGTACGCGCCGGGGCCAGCACCTGCCGCGACCGCAGCCGTACGAGCAGCGCGACCAGCTCGCCGCGGCGCCGCTCCGGCACCCGCGCCAGCGCGGCGGCCGACGGGATCGTCCGCAGGCCGGGCAGCGCGCCCGCCGACTCCCGGTCCGGCGCGCGCACGCACACCAGCGCGTGCGGCTCGTCCGCGTCCTGGTCGAGCGCCATGCGCAGCGCGTCCTCCGCGGTGTCCCGGTCGGTCCTGGCGGTCGCGGTCAGCAGCGCCCGCAGCGCCCGGCCGGTCTCGGCGCCGGCCCTGGACATCGCCGCCAGCCGCTCGCCGATCCTGGCGGCCACCGCCATGGCGGCGCCGAGCTGCGCGGGGGAGTGCTCGGCCTCGTCGAGCAGCCAGACGTACCCGTAGACGAAGCCGGCGTGCCGCACCGGCAGGCACAGCCGGCCGCGCACCACCCCCGCGTCCGGGGCGGCCGGGATGCGGACCGGCGCTGTCGCGCGGGCGATGCCGAACCGCTCGAACCAGGCGCGCACCTCGACGGTGGACTGCCGGGTCAGGATGGAGCGGGTGCGGACCGGGTCCATGGACTCGTCGTCGCTGTCATGCACCCCGAAGGCGATCAGCCGGAAGTCCCGGTCCTCCAGCGTCGCGGGGGCGCCGAGCAGCGCCGACACCTCGTCCACCAGGTCCTGGAAGTCACCGTAGTCCCCATACTCAGCACGCACCCCACCATTCTCCCTCATACATCTGTATGAGGGAGAGCGGGCCAACCCGTGACAGGTGTCGCTGGTCCAGCGGGTAGGCGAATCCTAGATTCGCAGCGTCGGCCCCGACAATTGTCCCGCCCCCGCCCTGGAGGACCCCGTGTTCGGTCCCGTGTTGCTCGCCGCCTCGCGCAGCGACCGTATGCGCCGCGTCGTCGCCGCCGCGCCCGTCACCCGTCCGGTGGTCGACCGCTTCGTCGCGGGCGACGCGCTGCACCCGGCCATGGACACGGTCCGCGGGCTGACCGCGAGCGGCCTGGACGTCACCTTGGACCACCTCGGCGAGGACGTCACCGACCGGGCCACCGCCCGGGCCACCCGGGACGCGTACCTTCGGCTGCTGGAGACGCTGGGCGACGACCGGCTCGGCGCCCGCGCCGAGGTCTCCGTCAAGCTGTCCGCCTTCGGCCAGGCGCTGCCCGACGGCGGCCACGATGTCGCGCTGGCCAATGTCACCGAGGTGGCGGAACTGGCCTCCGGCATCGGCACCACGGTGACCCTCGACATGGAGGACCACACCACCGTCGACTCCACGCTCGCGATCCTCGCCGAGCTGCGCAAGGAGCACCCGCAGACCGGCGCGGTCCTGCAGTCCTACCTCTTCCGCACCGAGGACGACGCCCGCGCGCTGGCTGTGGCCGGCTCACGGGTACGGCTGGTCAAGGGCGCGTACAACGAGCCGGCCGGGGTCGCGTTCCAGAGCAGGAAGGACGTCGACAAGGCCTACGTCCGCGCCCTGCGTACCCTCTTCGCCGGCGAGGGCTACCCCATGGTCGGCTCGCACGACCCGCGCATCATCGCCATCGCCCAGGAGCTGGCCGCCCGCCACCACCGCCAGGCCGGCAGCTACGAATTCCAGATGCTCTACGGCATCCGCACCGCGGAACAGCGACGGCTCGCGGACGAGGGGGAACGTATGCGGATCTACGTCCCCTACGGCGCAGACTGGTACGGCTACTTCATGCGGCGCCTCGCCGAGCGTCCCGCCAACCTCGCCTTCTTCCTGCGCTCCTTCGTCCCCGCCGGCCGCTGACGCCCCCGACACCCACCAGGAGACACGCTTCATGGACGCCGTGACCCAGGTTCCCGCGCCGGTCAACGAGCCGGTGCACACATACGCCCCAGGCAGCCCCGAGCGGGCCCGGCTCGAAGCGAAGCTCAAGGAGCTGGCCGGCAATCCCGCCGACCTGCCGATGTTCATCGGCGGTGAGCAGCGGATGGGCGGCGGGGAGCGTGCCGACGTCGTCCAGCCGCACAACCACGGAGCCGTCCTCGGCACGTACGCCAACGCCACCGTCCGGGACGCGCAGGACGCCGTCGACGCGGCCCTGGCCGCCGCGCCCGCCTGGCGCGCGATGTCCTTCGACGACCGGGCCGCGATCATCCTGCGCGCCGCCGAACTGCTCGCCGGGCCATGGCGCGAGACGCTGGTCGCCTCCACCATGCTCGGCCAGTCCAAGACCGTGCAGCAGGCCGAGATCGACAGTCCCTGCGAGCTGGTCGACTTCTGGCGCTTCAACGTCCACTTCGCCCGGCAGATCCTGGCCGAGCAGCCGGCGGCCAACGCCCCCGGGGTGTGGAACCGGCTCGACCACCGCCCGCTCGAAGGCTTCGTCTACGCGATCACGCCGTTCAACTTCACCGCCATCGCGGGCAACCTGCCGACCGCGCCCGCGCTGATGGGCAACGTGGTGGTGTGGAAGCCGTCGCCCACCCAGACGCACTCGGCCGTGCTGCTGATGCGGCTGCTGCGCGAGGCTGGGCTGCCCGACGGGGTGATCAACCTGGTCACCGGCGACGGCCTGGCCGTCTCCGAGGTCGCGCTGCCGCACCCGGAGCTGGCCGGCATCCACTTCACCGGCTCGACCAGGACCTTCCAGCAGCTGTGGCGCACGGTCGGCGAGAACATCGAGCGCTACCGCTCCTACCCGCGGATCGTCGGCGAGACCGGCGGCAAGGACTTCGTCGTCGCCCACCCCTCGGCCGACCCGGCGGTGCTCAAGACCGCGCTGACCCGCGGCTCCTTCGAGTACCAGGGCCAGAAGTGCTCGGCCTCCTCGCGCGCCTACATCCCGCGCTCGATCTGGGACGCCGGTTTCAAGGAGGACTTCGCCGCCGAGGTCGACGGCATCACCATGGGCGACGTCACCGACCTGTCCAACTTCAGCGGCGCCCTGATCGACGAGCGGGCCTTCGCCAAGAACAAGGCCGCCATCGACCGCGCCAAGGCAGACCCGAGCGTCGAGGTCGTCGCGGGCGGTACGTACGACGACTCGGTCGGCTGGTTCGTCCGCCCGACCGTGCTGGTCTCCACCGACCCGGACAACGAGATCTTCCGGCAGGAGTACTTCGGCCCGCTGCTCGGGGTGCACGTCTACGAGGACGCCGACTTCGAGGCGATGCTCACCCAGATGGAGTCGGTCTCGGACTACGCGCTGACCGGCGCGGTCATTGCGCGGGACCGGGCCGCGGCGGCCCATGTGATGGAGCGGCTGCGCTTCGCGGCGGGCAACTTCTACATCAACGACAAGTCCACCGGCGCGGTCGTCGGCCAGCAGCCCTTCGGCGGCGGCCGGGCGTCGGGCACCAACGACAAGGCGGGCGCCGCGCAGAACCTCCAGCGCTGGACCTCCACCCGGTCGATCAAGGAGACCCTGGTGCCGGCCACCGACTACCGCTACCCGCACCAGGGCTGACCTGGGCACGCCGGGACGACCCGGGAGAATCACCCGCTCGCGGCCCCCGGCGGCCGCGGGCGGGTGATCGTCTGTCTCAGATAGTAGGAAGTCCGAGTAATTGTGGCGACAGGACGACCGGACTGGCCTAGCGTTGTAGGGAGCCGAACGTCCCGCCTCATCCGGCGAGCGGCGGATGCGCGTCCTGAGCAGTTGTCGAGCGGGTCACCCCCGCCGCCAGGACCCCCGCCCCGTTCCGCGGCAGCACCGCATTCGCCCGCATCCCCGGCTTCCGCCTGCTTTCCCCCCAGGAGTTGATCCCCATGGACGACACCGCACGCCAGAATGCCCAGCGCGCCCTGCAGCGCAGCCTCGACCGCCGCGACAACGGCGGCAGTACCGGCCACGAACGGCGCTGACCCCGCGCCGCGGGTGAGCCGCCGCCGCTCTGCGGCGGACGCCGTGTCCGGCATGCGGACATGCGATGTCACCCGCTGGGATGGGGAGTACGGTGCCGGACATGTCTCGAAGCCTCAGCCTCGCAGTGATCCCCGGTGACGGAATCGGCCAGGAAGTCGTCGCGGAAGGGCTCAAGGTCCTCTCCGCCGTCCTCCCGCAGGACGTCAAGCTGGAGACCCGGGAGTTCGACTTCGGCGCGAAGCGCTACCACGCCACCGGGCAGACCCTCACCGACGAGGACCTCGACCGGCTCAAGGAGCACGACGCGATCCTGCTGGGCGCCATCGGCGACCCCTCGGTGCCGTCCGGCGTCCTGGAGCGCGGCTTCCTACTGAAGCTGCGCTTCGCCTTCGACCACCATGTGAACCTGCGCCCGAGCAAGCTCTACCCGGGCGTCGGCACGCCGCTCGCGGGCAGCCCCGAGATCGACTTCGTGGTCGTCCGCGAGGGCACCGAAGGCCCCTACACCGGCAACGGCGGGGTGATCAGGTCCGGCACCCCGCAGGAGGTCGCCACCGAGGTCAGCCTCAACACCGCCTTCGGCATCGAGCGGGTCGTGCGCGACGCGTACGTGCGCGCGCAGGGCCGCCCGCGCAAGAAGCTCACCCTGGTGCACAAGAACAACGTGCTGGTGCACGCCGGCCACCTGTGGACCCGCATCTTCGAGGCGGTCGGCCGGGAGTTCCCCGCGGTCAGCACCGACTACCTGCACGTCGACGCGGCGACCATCTTCCTGGTCACCCAGCCCGAGCGCTTCGACGTGATCGTCACCGACAACCTCTTCGGCGACATCATCACCGATCTCGCCGCCGCCGTCTCCGGCGGTATCGGCGTCGCGGCCAGCGGCAACATCAACCCGGGCCGTGAATTCCCCTCGATGTTCGAGCCGGTCCACGGATCGGCCCCGGACATCGCCGGCCAGTCCAAGGCCGACCCGACCGCGACCGTCCTGTCCGTGGCGCTGCTGCTGCGGCACCTGGGCTACGACGCCGAGGCCGACCGTATCGACACCGCCGTGCAGGCCGACCTCGCCGAGCGCGCGGACGGGCCGGTACGGTCCACGGTCGGGATCGGCGACGCGCTGGCCGCCCGCGTCTCCGGCTGACCGGCCACCAGAGGTAGGTACCCGGCCCCGCCGCTGCGATAATCGACAGAGGCGGGGCCGCGGTATGGCGGGAAAGTCGGACGTCCTATCAGTGCGGACGGCCCACGTCGGCAGCGAGAGAACGAGACACGGTGAAGGACACACACATGACGACGCCCACAATCGAGCTGAAGCCGTCCGCCCACGCGCTGTCCGCCACCGAGCGCGACGCGATCCTGGCCGCCCCGGGCTTCGGCCGGTCCTTCACCGATCACATGGTCACCATCAAGTGGACCGAGGGCCGCGGCTGGCACGACGCGCAGCTGGTCCCGTACGCGCCGCTGTCGATCGACCCGGCCAACATGACGCTGCACTACGCGCAGACCATCTTCGAGGGCCTCAAGGCCTACCGGCAGCCCGACGGCGGTGTCGCGACCTTCCGGCCCGAGGCCAACGCCGAGCGCTTCCGGGCCTCCGCGCGGCGGCTGGCGATGCCCGAGCTGCCCGTGGAGACCTTCGTCGAGGCCTGCGACGTGCTGGTCAGGCAGGACAAGGCATGGGTGCCCACCGAGGGCGAGGCGTCGCTCTACCTGCGGCCCTTCATGATCGCCACCGAGGTCGGCCTCGGAGTGCGCCCGGCCAACGAATACCTCTTCCTGGTGATCGCCTCCCCGGCCGGCGCCTACTTCTCCGGCGGTGTCCAGCCCGTCTCGGTCTGGCTGTCCGAGGAGTACGTGCGCGCCGCGCCCGGCGGCACCGGCGCGGCCAAGACCGGCGGCAATTACGCCGCCTCCCTCGTCGCCCAGGCCCAGGCCATCGAGCACGGCTGCGACCAGGTGGTCTGGCTGGACGCGATCGAGCGCCGCTGGATCGAGGAGATGGGCGGGATGAACCTGTACTTCGTGTACGGCAACAGAATCGTCACTCCTGAGCTGTCCGGCTCGCTGCTCCCGGGCATCACCCGCGACTCGCTGCTGTCCATCGCCGCCGACCTCGGCTACGAGGTGGCCGAGGGCCGGATCAGCGTCGAGGACTGGCGCCGCCAGCACGAGGACGGCACCCTCACGGAGGTGTTCGCCTGCGGCACCGCCGCGGTGATCACCCCGGTGGGCTCGGTGAAGTCGACCCGGGCAGCCTGGCCGGTGGCCGACGGCGCCCCCGGGCCGGTCACGATGCGGCTGCGTGCGGCGCTCCTCGACATCCAGACGGGGCGCGCCCCCGATCCCCACGCCTGGATGCACCCCCTGGGCGCCTAGCGCCCCCGCGGGGAGGCGGGAGCGGGCTCGGCCCGGATGGTGAGATCACACGCCGCCCGGGCCGACCGTGTGCAAGACTGACCGCGTGCTCTCGTACGCCGTCATTATTGGCAGCAGGCACGCCGGTCCGCAGTGACGCTCCTCTGACCCCAGTGGAACGTCACCGTGTCCCAGACCCGCGTGCAGACCTCTCGCATCCGCGAGAGGTTTTTTCGTTTCCCGGACCACCCGCGCCGGAGGCGGAACCGCACGAGGGATGATGGGGGCAAGTGGAGCTGGACCCTCCGGATGCCAGCGCATCCGGCGGCAACCCACTCACCCGACAGGAGTTACGACAGCCATGACCGCCGAACCGGACGACAGCTTCCATGTCTTCGACACGACGCTGCGCGACGGCGCCCAGCGTGAGGGGATCAACCTCACCGTCGCCGACAAGCTGACGATCGCCCGGCACCTGGACGACTTCGGGGTGGGATTCATCGAGGGCGGCTGGCCGGGAGCCAACCCCCGCGACACCGAGTTCTTCGCCCGTGCCGTCAAGGAGCTGGACCTCAAGCACGCCACCCTGGTCGCGTTCGGCGCGACCCGCAGGCCGGGCGCCAAGGCCGCCGACGACCCCCAGGTCACGGCGCTGCTCGACTCGGGCGCCCCGGTGATCACCCTGGTCGCCAAGTCGCACGACCGCCACGTCGAACTGGCGCTGCGCACCACGCTGGAGGAGAACCTGGCGATGGTCGCCGACACCGTCTCGCACCTGGTCGCCCAGGGGCGCCGGGTGTTCGTGGACTGCGAGCACTTCTTCGACGGCTACAAGGCCAACGCCGCCTACGCCACCCAGGTCGTACGGGCCGCGCACGAGGCGGGCGCGTCCGTCGTGGTGCTGTGCGACACCAACGGCGGGATGCTGCCCGCCCAGGTGCAGGCCGTGACCGGCCTGGTGCTCGCCGACACCGGCGCCCGGCTCGGCATCCACGCCCAGGACGACACCGGCTGCGCGGTCGCCAACACCCTGGCCGCCGTGGACGCGGGCGCCACCCATGTGCAGTGCACCGCCAACGGCTACGGCGAGCGGGTCGGCAACTCCAACCTCTTCCCGGTGGTCGCCGCGCTGGAGCTCAAGCACGGCCGCCGGGTGCTGCCCGAGGGCGCACTCGGCGAGATGACCAGGATCTCGCACGCCATCGCCGAGGTCGTCAACCTGCCGCCGTCCACGCACCAGCCGTACGTGGGAGTGTCCGCCTTCGCGCACAAGGCGGGCCTGCACGCCTCCGCCATCAAGGTCGACCCCGACCTCTACCAGCACATCGACCCCGAGCGGGTCGGCAACACCATGCGGATGCTGGTCTCCGACATGGCCGGCCGCGCCTCGATCGAACTCAAGGGCCGCGAGCTGGGCATCGATCTCGGCGAGGACCGCGAGCTGGTCGGCCGGGTGGTGGCGCGAGTCAAGGAGCGCGAGCTGAAGGGGTACACGTACGAGGCCGCCGACGCGTCGTTCGCGCTGCTGCTGCGGGCCGAGATCAACGGCAGGCCGCAGCGCTACTTCCGTACCGAGTCCTGGCGGGTCATCACCGAGGACCGCCCGGACGGTACGCACGCCAACGAGGCGACGGTGAAGATGTGGGCGAAGGGCGAGCGGATCGTCGCCACCGCCGAGGGCAACGGCCCGGTCAACGCGCTGGACCGGGCGCTGCTCAGCGCGCTGGAGCAGATCTACCCCAAGCTCGCCGAATTCGCCCTGGTCGACTACAAGGTCCGCATCCTGGAAGGCACCTCGGGCACCGACTCGACGACCCGGGTGCTGATCACCACTACCGACGGCGAGACCGAGTGGTCCACGGTGGGGGTCGCGGACAACGTGATCGCCGCGTCATGGCAGGCACTTGACGACGCCTACACGTACGGGCTGCTGCGGGCGGGGCTCGACCCGCAGGAGTAGCCGCGTTCGCATACCGGTCGTCCGGCGGGAAATCCCCCGCCGGACGGCCGGTCTGTCATGTCCATTAGCGAAACATCTTGGCGACGCGCGTAGACCTCGGGCACACTCCTCCTGCGCCACCTGCACCACGCCCACCCCAGCGGAACCAGCAGGAGGAAATCGCATGCGACTGCGTATCCGTACCGTGACGAGCGTTCTCACCCTCGTCGGCACCGCTCTGTTCGCACCCGGTGTCGGCCTGGCCGCGTCCACCGACGCCTTCGCCGTCACCAAGCTCACCCACGCCCAGGCGACGAGCATGTTCAGCGCCGCGGGCATCACCTGGTCGTCGTCCGGCGGGTGTTCCAACCGCAACGTGTCGACCTGCACGTCCTTCGACCAGCTCAACCAGGCCACCGCCCAGGGCGCGGTCACCCTCAAGCACTCCAGCGGCTGCGCCCTCAACATCACCGGCGGCACCGAGACCGGCCACGCCAGCGGCACCTACTCGCACTGGAACGGCTACAAGCTCGACTTCGGCAAGAACACCTGCCTGACGAACTACGTCCACAACTCCTTCACCTACATCGGCCTGCGCGGTGACGGATACCCGCAGTACCAGGCCGCGTCCGGCAACATCTACGCCGACGAGGGCAGCCACTGGGACGCCCTGTACTACAGCTGCGGCTGCTGACCCGCCACAACGGGCGGGGCCGCACCCCCGCGGCCCCGCCC
>NZ_JAJSYW010000125.1:0-20378 GCF_036815005.1 Streptomyces sp. IBSBF 2435
GCCATGCCCCCCGCCCGCGCGTCCCCCAGCGCCCTCGCGCTCAGCGCCAGGAGCAGCGTCCCGACCCGAGTGTTCCGCGGGGCGGTCCACCTCGCCGGTGTCCTGGGCCGGCACCCGCAGCCCGTCGCCGAGCCGGGCGACCGTCATGCCGCCCAGGCCCTCCGCGCACTCCGGGTCCTGGATCGTGCCGAGCAGCCGGATGTGGCCGCGGGCGGCGGCCATCCCGGCGAGCCGCAGCAGTTCGCGCACCTGTCTGCGGTCCAGGCCCAGGTCGAGCCCGTCGCCCAGCACGGTCAGCACCTGGCCGGCCGGCAGCAGCTCCGTACTGGTGTCGACGTCGAGGACGCCGGGGCCGGTGAGCAGCACCAACGCCAGGGCGACGAAGCGGAGTTCGCCGTCGCCGAGCCGGTCGACCGGCACCATGCCGAGCGGGCCGCGGTCCACCGCGGCGATCACCGCGTCCAGCGGCGCATACCCGTCGGCCGCCGACGGGAGAACCGCGGGCAGCACCGTCAGGCCCTCGACCGGCGGGCTGCACACCTCGCGTACCGCGTTGACCAGCGCCGCGTGCCGCGTGACGCACTCGCCCTCGGTCCTGGCCAGCACTGCGGACAGGTTGTCGCACGCGGCCCGCAGCCGCCCGTCGCCCGGCAGCACCGGGGACCGCATCAGCTCGGGCCGCGGCGCTACCGGGAAGATCCCGCGCAGCGCCACCACCAGTTGCTCGGCCGCGGCGAGCACCAGCCGCTGGCCGTCCGTACGCCCGGACACCCGCAGCGGCAGCAGCGCGCTGGCCAGGACGTTGTCCGGCAGTGGGGCCCGCGTGACCGAGACCTCGCCGGCCGTGTGCCAGGCGGCCTGCACCGTACGCCGGGCCGGGTCGCGCAGCGCCGTGGTCAGCAGGGTCTCACCGCCGCCGGTCAGCCGCTCGCCGACGATCCGCAGCGTCGGCTCCACCTGCACCGCGACGTCGAGGCGCACCGGCCCGACAGGACCGGTCACCGTGCAGCCGATACGGAAGCCGCGCCGGCCCTGCGCGTCCGGCTGGGCGCCCTGCGGCACGCAGGCCGCGGCGCCGCCGCGCACCACGGACCCGAAGACCTCGGCGAGTTCGTCGCCGCAGGCCAGCCGGCCGAGTGCGGCGAGTCCTTCGAGGACACTGGACTTGCCGGTGCCGCTGCCCCCGGTGAGCAGGGTGAGCGGGCCGAGCGCGAAGGTCGCCCCGCGGTGTGACTTGAAGGCGGACAGCCGCAGTTCGGTGACGACGGGGCGGTCGTGACCGGCGTCCTTGGGCGCACTGGTGTTCATGGCCGCGAAGTTAGCCAGCGTCCGGGGCGCCGCACCGTTGCAGCGGCCCGGGGTAACTCGAACGAGGGACATCACGCATGATCTCTGTGGCTATGGGGAAATCACATACCCTGCCCGACGCGCCGGGCACGTCAACATGTCATTGCCGACGGCTACGGTGGCCGGCGTGACCACGAACAGCACCAGATATGTCGCACTGCTGCGCGGAATCAACGTCGGGGGCAAGGCCAAGGTGCCGATGCAGACCCTGCGCGAGCTGCTGTCCGCCCTCGGCGGCAGCGGGATCCGCACCCATCTGCATAGCGGCAACGCCGTCTTCACCCACGAGAACACCGATCCCCAGCGGCTCGCCGATGCCCTCCAGCAGGCGCTCGCGGACGAGTTGGGGCTGACCATCACCTGCTTGGTGCGCACCGCCGAGGATCTGCGGCGGGTCGTGGCCGCCAACCCGTTCGACATGACCGGCGTCGACGGCTCCCGCTTTCTGGTGATCTTCCTCGCGGGTCCCGTCCCGCTCGACCGGCTCGCCGCACTCGACCGGGCCGCGTACGCGCCGGACGAATTCCGCCCGGGCGAACGGGAGATCTACGCCCACTTCCCCGACTCCATCCGCAATGCGAAGCTCGCCGCTCAGCTCACCGACCGCGGCCTCGGCCTGGCGGCCACCGGCCGCAACTGGAACACGGTCACCAAGCTGCTGGAGATCAGCGGCAGTTGACGCCCAGCGGCGTGTGCGGTCGAGGACGGCCCGCTTCGGCGCGATCCGACCGCGGTCGACCTGCGGCGCTCCCCGGCTCGGCCGCGGCCCTTCGGGTAATGGCGATGATTCCCTGGCCAGTTGGGTGAAAGACGGCTCCAACCGGACCATTCGGGTGGAACGGGGAATTCTCGATCGGCAGGCTGTGCCATCCTCACGACCAGCCGAGATCGCCGTTCCCCATGCCGTGGAGCTGCCGAAAGTGCACGTCGCTCTGACCGGAGCCACCGGGTTCCTGGGGCTGCGCCTAGTTCGTGAACCGCGGGGCCGGCACCGCTCGCTGACCCTCCTGCCGCACTCCGGGTCGGCGGGGGCGCTCGGGCGTATCACCGGTTCCTGGAGCTGGGCGGCGCGCCCGCCGACCCGGTCGCGGAGCTGCCCGGCCGGACCCGGCCGTGGAGACGGACCCCGCTGCGCGGCGCCGGCTTCGACGCGCCTACCGTGCCCGCGCCCATGCCCGGTCCGCCCGCGCCCGCGTGGACGCCCGCACTGCCCGTGCCCGCGGAGCGCCGGCCGGTCGTACGGCTGGCCGGCCATCCGCGCCGGGCCGCGGTGCCCGGCTTCGGCATCGGCTTCGGCTTCGGCTTCGGCTTCGGCTTCGGCTTCGGCTTCGGCGGCAACTTCCACGACCGCTGCGGCGCCGGTGCGCCGCCCGAGCCGCCGGTCAGTAAGCCTTCGCCTCCGGCACCAGGATCGCCACGCACTCGACGTGGTGCGTCATCGGGAAGAGGTCGAAGGCCCGCAGGGTGACCGGGCGGTAGCCCTCCTGGGCGAAGTAGCCGAGGTCGCGGGCGAGGGCGGCCGGGTCGCAGGCGACGTAGGCGATGCGGCGGGCGCCCAGTGACGCGAGGTGGCGGACGGTGGGGAGCCGGGCGCCGGTGCGGGGCGGGTCCAGGACGATCAGGTCGACCTCGGTGATGCCGGTGCGCGGCAGGACCTGGTCGACCTTGCCGTGCTCGATACGCACCCGGTCGAGGTCCTGGAGATTGTGCCGGGCGTCCTGCACGGCCCGCTTGCCCGATTCGATGCCGAGGACGGCGCCGCGCTCGCCGACGCGCTCGGCCAGCGCGCCGGCGAAGAGGCCGACACCGCAGTAGAGGTCGAGGGCCATGTCGCCCTTGCGCGGCATCAGGCCCTGCATGACGGCCTCGATCAGCAGCTCCGCGGCCTTCGGGTGGACCTGCCAGAAGCCGCCGTCGCCGACCCGCCAGGTGCGGCCCGCGGCCCGCTCGCGGACGAAGTCGCGGCCGTGGACGCGGTGGACGGCGTGGTCGCGCTCGCCGATCCGCAGCACCGAGACGGGGCGGTCCAGCTCCACGATGGGCAGCCGGCCGCCCGGCTGCGGGGTGAGGACGACCTGCCGGTCGCTGGACCCGGTGGCGGCGATCGCCTCGACCGTGGCGATCTGCGGCCAGCTGCGGGCCTCGACCCCCAGCTCCGCGACCTCGGGCGCGGCGATCATGCAGTGGTCGATGACCTCGACGTCGTGCGAGCGGTGCTTGCGCAGTCCCGCGCGCCCCTCGGCGTCCACCGCGTACTGCACGCGGGTGCGCCATGCGGGCACCTCGCCCTTGGCGACCTTGTCGCCGGGGGCCGGCATCACGGTGCCGTCCCAGCCGGCCTGCTCCGGGGTGAGCCCGGCGAGCCTGGCCAGCTGTTCCGCGATGACCGCGGCCTTGAGACGGCGCTGGGCGCCGGGGGCGGCGTGCTGCCAGTCGCAGCCGCCACAGCGGCCGGGGCCCGAGAAGGGGCAGGGCGCCTCGACGCGGTCCTTGGACCCGGTCAGGACGCGTACGGCGTCGGCCCGCAGGAAATTCGCGCCGGCCTCGCCGTCGGTGACCCGGACGACGACCCGCTCGCCGGGCAGGGCATGCCGGACGAACAGCACCTGTCCCTCGTCGGTCCGCGCCAGGCAGTGGCCGCCGTGCGCCACCGGGCCGATCTCTACCTCGTACTCCTGGCCGACCAGTGACGGGGCGGGCTCGGTCTGCATGTGGGTGGTGCTCCTGGGCTCTGTTCGGGGGCGCGACATCCCACTCTACGGGCCGCGGAGCGCCCGGCCGCACGCCGGCCGGGCGGCGGCCTCAGTGCTCGCGCTCCCGGTCGCGCTGCTGCGGCCCCACCGGGCCGCGGCGGATGGAGCCAGGCGCGCTCCAGTCGGCGCGGCGGCGGGCACGCGCCTTGGCGACCTCGGAGGACTCCAGCTGGTAGGGCACGGAGGTCACCATCACCCCGGGGGTGAACAGCAGCCGGCCCTTGAGCCGCAGCGCGCTCTGGTTGTGCAGCAGGTGCTCGTACCAGTGCCCGACGACGTATTCGGGGATGTAGACGCTGACCACGTCCCGCGGGCTGTTGCGGCGCAGGCCCTTGACGTAGTCGATGATCGGCCGGGTGATCTCGCGGTAGGGCGAGTCGAGGACCTTGAGCGGTACGTCGATGCCGCGCCGGTGCCAGTCGGCCTGCAGGGCCTTGGTGTCGACGGGGTCGACGTTGATGCTGAGCGCTTCGAGGGTGTCGGAGCGCATCAGCTTGGCGTAGGACAGCGCCCGCAGGGTGGGCTTGTGCAGTTTGGACACCAGCACGATGGAGTGCACCCGGGAGGGGCGTACGTAGTCGTCGCCCGGCTCGTCGTCGGCGGCGATCTCGTCGGAGACCCGGGTGTAGTGGCGGCGGATCGCGGTCATGGTGCCGTAGAAGACGACCATGCCGAGGACCGCGACCCAGGCGCCGTGGGTGAATTTGGTGAGCAGCACGATGACCAGCACCAGGCCGGTGAGGAAGGCGCCGAAGGTGTTGATGGCCCGGGAGCGGACCATGTGGCGGCGCTTGGCCGGGTCGGTCTCGGTGCGCAGGTGCCGGTTCCAGTGCCGCACCATGCCGGTCTGGCTGAGGGTGAAGGAGACGAAGACGCCGACGATGTACAGCTGGATCAGCCGGGTGGAGTCGGCGCCGTAGATGTAGACCAGGACGCAGGCGAAGCCGGCCAGCACCACGATGCCGTTGGAGAAGGCCAGCCGGTCGCCGCGGGTGTGCAACTGGCGCGGCAGGTAGCGGTCCTGGGCGAGGATCGAGCCGAGCACCGGGAAGCCGTTGTAGGCGGTGTTGGCGGCCAGGAAGAGCACCAGGGCGGTGACGGCGGCCAGGAAGATGAACGGGATCGAGTTGTGGCCGAAGACCGCCTCGGCGACCTGGGCGATCACCGGGTCCTGGGTGAATCCGGCGCCGACCGGCTTGCCGTGGTTGAGCAGGTCGGTGGCGGGGTTCGCGGCCATGCGCACATGGGTGTTTATCGCCAGCGCGATGATGCCGCAGAACATGGTGGTGGCGAGCAGGCCCATCGCGGCCAGCGTGGTGGCGGCGTTCTTGGACTTGGGCTTCTTGAAGGCCGGGACGCCATTGCTGATCGCCTCGACGCCGGTGAGGGCGGCGCAGCCGGAGGAGAAGGCGCGCAGCAGCAGGAAGATCAGCGCGAAGCCGCCGATGCCGGAGGACTCGGCATGGATCGTATAGCCCGCGGTGGGCGCGTGCATGTCATGCCCAGTGCTGATCTTGAAGATGCCCCAGGCGATCATGCAGAAGACGCCGAAGACGAACGCGTAGGTGGGGATGGCGAAGATCGTGCCGGACTCGCGCACCCCGCGCAGATTCATCAGCATCAGGATCACGATCATGCCGATCGCGCCGAGCACCTTGTGGGTGACGAAGAACGGCACCGCGGAGCCGAGGTTCTCGATGCCGGAGGCGACCGACACCGCCACCGTGAGCACGTAGTCGACCAGCAGCGCGCTGGCGACGGTGAGCCCCGCCTTCGGCCCCAGGTTGGTGGTGGCGACCTCGTAGTCGCCGCCGCCCGAGGGGTAGGCGTGCACGTTCTGCCGGTAGGAGGCGACCACCGTGAACATCAGCACCACGACGGCGACCGCGATCCACGGGCTGAAGTGGTAGGCCGACACTCCGGCGATCGACAGGACGAGCAGTACCTCGCCCGGCGCGTACGCCACGGACGACAGCGGGTCGGACGCGAACACGGGCAGCGCGAGTCGCTTGGGGAGCAGCGTCTCGCCCAGCTTGTCGCTGCGCAGCGCCCGGCCGATGAGAATCCGTTTCGGCAGGTCGGTCAGTTTGGACACCCCGCGATGTTAAGGGATCGACCATACGTGCGGGTGCCCGAGTGCCCGATGAGTGTGACGAACTTGTGAGGCCGCAGGGACGCAACCTTCTGCCCCGCGACGCGCGTGTGTAGCTTTGGCCGCGGTCTGAGACGCTTGGAAGGACCTTTACGACTCAGCACACAGCCTCAGTCGAAATGGTGACAGCCGGAAGGACGGTCGTGCACGTCGTGATTATGGGATGCGGGCGGGTGGGCTCCACTCTCGCGCACTCCCTCGAACAGCAAGGTCATACGGTCGCGGTGATCGATCAGGACCCGAAGGCGTTCCGCCGGCTGGGCTCCGGGTTCGGTGGGCGCCGGGTGACCGGAGTCGGGTTCGACCAGGACACGCTGCGTGAGGCCGGCATCGAGGAGGCGGGCGCTTTCGCGGCCGTCAGCAGCGGCGACAACTCCAACATCATCGCGGCCCGGGTGGCCAGGGAGATGTTCGGCATCGAGAATGTGGCGGCCAGGATCTACGACCCGCGCCGGGCCGAGGTCTACCAGCGGCTCGGCATCCCGACCGTGGCCACCGTGCGGTGGACCGCCGACCAGATGCTGCGCAGGCTGCTGCCGTCCGGCGCGGAGCCGCTGTGGCGCGACCCCAGCGGCGGGGTGCAGCTCGCCGAGGTGCACACCTCGCCCGGCTGGGTCGGCCACAAGGTCAGCAGCCTCCAGGAGGAGACCGGTGCCAGGGTGGCGTTTCTCACCCGGCTCGGCGAGGCGATGCTGCCCACCGCCCAGACCGTGCTGCAGGACGGCGACCTGGTGCATGTGATCCTGCGCTCCGACGAGGTCGCCGAGGTCGAGGCGGCCTTCGCCAAGGGACCCGAGGAGGCCCACTCATGAGGGTGGCCATCGCCGGGGCCGGCGCGGTCGGCCGGTCCATCGCGGCCGAACTGCTGGAGAACGGGCACGAGGTGCTGCTCGTCGACAAGAATCCGACCTCCATCTCGGTCGAGCGGGTGCCGCAGGCCGAATGGCTGCTGGCCGACGCGTGCGAGATCACCTCGCTCGACGAGGCGGCGCTCCAGCGCTGCAATGTGGTGATCGCGGCGACCGGCGACGACAAGGTCAACCTGGTGGTGTCGCTGCTCGCCAAGACGGAGTACGGCGTGCCGCGGGTCGTCGCCCGGGTGAACAACCCGAAGAACGAATGGCTGTTCAACGACTCGTGGGGCGTGGACGTCGCCGTCTCGACACCGCGGCTGATGTCGGCCCTGGTCGAGGAGGCGGTGAGCGTCGGCGACCTGGTCCGGCTGCTGCGCTTCAGCCAGGGTGACGCGAATCTCGTGGAGTTGACGCTGCCCGAGGAGGCCGCGCTGGTCGGTACCCGGGTCGGTGACGTGGAGTGGCCGCAGGACACCTCGCTGGTCACCATCATCCGCGGCAACCGGGTGCTCACCCCGTCGAAGGACGACGCGCTGGAGGCCGGCGACGAGCTGCTGTTCGTGGCGGCGCCGCACCGGGAGGAGCAGCTGGAGGACCTGCTGTCCCTGCGCGGGGGCGCCGTCGGCGGGAGCTGAGCGATCCGGCCGGACGCGATCCGGCCGGACGGTGCAGGCCCCTGCGGCCTGCACCAGGACCCTCGCGGGCCTGGTGCAGGCCGCAGGGGCCTCGCGCTACTTGACCGCCTTCTCGGCCGCCGCCTTCTCGGCCTTAGCCCGCTCCTTCTCGGCCCTGCGCTCCTCCTCCGCCGCCTCCATCTCCGCGATCACATCGATCGGGGCAGGCGCCTTCACCAGGAAGATCCAGGTGAGGTAGACCGACAGCAGGAAGGGCGGGATGCCGAGCGCGACCTTGACCCAGCCCAGCTGGGTGGCGTTGCCCCACCAGTAGAGCGGGAAGAGGATCGCCGACTTGGCCAGCAGGATCAGGCCCCAGGCCCAGCTGGCCTTGGTGTACGCGCGCAGCCGCCCGGGGTTGCGGGTGCGCCAGGACAGGTTCTCCTTGAACACCGGGCCGAGGATCAGGCCGAGCAGCGGGAAGCCGGCCGCCGCGGAGACGACGTAGGCGACACCCAGGCCGAGGGTGTAGAGCATGCCGGGCAGATAGAAGTTCTTCGCGTTGCCCGACATCATCGCGAACAGCGCGCCGAAGGCGATGCCGAAGACGCCGCTGAAGGCGTGCTTGAGGGTGTCCTTGCGGACCAGCCGTGCCACGCCCAGCACCACGGACAGCGCCAGCGCGGCGAGCGCGGAGGACTTGATGTCGTGGTTGATGGTGTAGATCACCACGAAGATCAGCCCGGGCACGGTGGTCTCCACCATGCCGAGGACGCCGCCGAAGGCGTCGAGCAGGGCGGCCTCGGTGGCCGCCCTGACCCCGGCGTCGTCGCCGGGCCGCTGCGGCGCGCTTCCCGTGGTGTCCGTGTTGTTGTCGTGGTCCGTGTTGTCGATCGACGCCACCAGCTACTCCTGTCCGACCGGACGCAGTTCGTACTTGGGGTTGAACAGCACCGGACGGCCATGATTCATGGAGATCCGGCCGGAGGCTATGATCCGGCGGCCGGGTTCGATACCGGTGATACTGCGGCGGCCGAGCCAGACCACGTCCAGCGCGGCCGACCCGTCGAACAGCTCCGCCTCCAGTGCGGGCACGCCTGCCCGGGGACGCAGCGTGACCGTACGCAGCGTACCGGTGACCGACACGATCTGGCGGTCGGAGCAGTCCTTGATCCGGGTGCAGCCGACGGCCCTGGTCTCCTCCTGCAATTCCTCGGAGTGCAGCTGCTCCTGCGAGGAGGACAGACGGTCGAGCATGCGTCGGAAACGGCCCGCGGGTCGCTCTGCACGGATAGCACCACTCATAGCATCCAGCGTACCGGCCGTACGTCACGCCTCGAAGCGGTAGCCCATGCCGGGTTCGGTGATGAAGTGCCGGGGCCTTGCCGGGTCGGCCTCCAGCTTCCGCCGCAGCTGCGCCATGTAGACCCGCAGGTAGTTGCTCTCCGTGCCGTAGGCGGGACCCCAGACCTCCTGCAGCAGCTGCTTCTGCGAGACCAGCCGGCCGGGGTTGCGCACCAGCACCTCCAGCAGATGCCACTCGGTGGGTGTGAGGCGTACGTCGGCGCCGCCGCGGTGGACCTTGCGGGCCGCCAGGTCCACGGTGAAGGTCTCGGTCTCCACCGCGGAGGCGTCGTCCTCCGGCCCGGTCGGGGTGGCGCGCCGGACCGCGGCCCGCAGCCGGGCCAGCAGCTCGTCCATGCCGAACGGCTTGGTCACGTAGTCGTCGGCGCCCGCGTCCAGCGCCTCGACCTTCTCGTCGGAGGCGTGCCGGGCGGACAGCACGATGATCGGCACCCGGGTCCAGCCGCGCAGCCCGCGGATCACCTCGACGCCGTCCATGTCGGGCAGCCCGAGGTCGAGCACCACCACGTCGGGGTGCCGGGCCGCGGCCACCCGCAGCGCCGCCGCGCCGTCGTGCGCGGCGTCGACCTCGTAGGACCGCGCCCGCAGGTTGATCACCAGCGCCCTGACGATCTGCGGTTCGTCGTCCACCACCAGCACCCGGTACATCCGCTGCCCTTTCGCGTTCCCCTGCTCGCCGCCGCCCGCGGACTCCTGTGCCGCCGGCCGGCTCATGTGGTCGCCGTCGCGGGAAGATCAGGGCGGGCGGACCGGCCGCCGGCCGCGGCCCGCACAGTGAGCACCATGGTCAGGCCGCCGCCCGGGGTGTCCTCGGCGACCAGGGTGCCGCCCATGGCCTCGGCGAAGCCGCGGGCGACCGCGAGGCCGAGGCCCACGCCGGTGCCGCGCGGCGCGTCGCCGTACCGCTGGAAGGGCTCGAAGATCTGCTCCTTGGCGCTGTCCGGTACGCCGGGACCGCGGTCGGCCACCCGGACCTCGACGCGGCCGCCGAGGGCGCTGGCGGCCACCAGGACGGTCGCGCCGGGCGGGCTGTACTTGACGGCGTTCTCCACCACGTTGGCGACGCTGCGCTCCAGCAGGCCGGGGTCCACGGCGACCATCGGCAGCGTCTCGGGGATGTCCAGGGTCACGCTCGGCTCGGGGACGCCGCCCAGGGCCATCGGCACCACCTCGTCGAGGTCCAGTTCGCGGATCAGCGGGTTGACGGTGCCGGTCTGCAGCCGCGACATGTCCAGCAGATTGCCCACCAGGTGGTCGAGCCGGTCGGCGCCGTCCTCGATGCCGGCCAGCAGCTCCGCCTCGTCCTCCGCTGACCAGGCGACGTCGGCGGACCGCAGCGAGGACACCGACGCCTTGATGCCGGCCAGCGGGGTGCGCAGGTCGTGCGACACTGCGGCGAGCAGCGCGGTGCGTATCCGGTTGCCCTCGGCCAGCTCCCGCGCCCGGCCGGCCTCGTCGGCGAGCCGCTTGCGGTCCAGCACGACCGCGGCCTGCGCGGCGAAGGCCGACAGCACCCGGCGGTCGGAGGCGGGCAGCACCCGGCCGAGCAGCGCGAGCGAGAGCCGGTCGTTGACGGCCACCTCCACGTCGGCGTCCTCGGGGCGTACGCAGGGCAGGCCGCCGACGGCCGCGGCGCACTTCCAGGCGCCGTGCTCGCCCTCCCGCTCCAGCAGCACCACCGAGTCCATCCCGAAGGTCTCCCTGACCCTTTCCAGCAGCGCGTCGAGCGAGCTCTCGCCGCGCAGCACACTGCCGGCCAGGTGGGAGAGGATCTCCGCCTCGGCCCGCAGCCGGGCGGCCTGCTGGGTGCGCCGGGCTGCGAGGTCGACCACGGAGGCGACGGCCGCGCCGACCAGCACGAAGATCACGATCGCGATGATGTTCTCCGGCTGGGCGATGGTGAAGGAGTGGGTGGGCCGGGTGAAGTAGTAGTTCAGCAGCAGCGAGCCGACCACCGCGGACGCCAGCGCGGGCAGCAGGCCGCCGACCAGTGCCGCGGCCACGGTGAGGGTCAGGAAGAGCAGCATGTCGGTGGCCTGGCCCATGCCGGGGTGCCACTGGGTGAGCACCACCGCGAGCAGCACCGGCCCCGCCACACCGGTCAGCCAGCCCGCCACGACCCGGGAGCGGCCCAGGGTGGCGCCGCGGGCGGCGGGCAGGCCGCGGCCCTTGGCGACGTGTTCGTGGCTGACGATGTGCACGTCGATGTCGCCGGCGTCGCGGGCGACGGTGCTGCCGACACCGGGGCCGAAGGCGTACTGCCAGGTCTTGCGGCGGCTGCTGCCGAGCACGATCTGGGTGGCGTCGGCCCCCCGGGCGAAGTCCAGCAGGGCGTCGGGCACCTCGTCGCCGATGACGTGGTGGAAGGAACCGCCGAGGTCCTCGACCAGGGTGCGCTGGACGGCCAGTTCCTTGGCCGACCCCGACACCGGGCCCTCGCTGCGCACGATGTGCACCGCCAGGATCTCGCTGCCCGAGCCCTTGGCCGCCATCCGTGCTGCCCGCCGGATCAGGGTGCGGCCCTCGGGTCCGCCTGTCAGGCCGACGACGATCCGCTCGCGGGCCTGCCAGGCGGCGGATATCCGGTGCTCGGCGCGGTATTCCTTGAGGTATTCGTCCACCCGGTCCGCGGTCCACAGCAGCGCCAGCTCGCGCAGCGCGGTCAGATTGCCGGGCCGGAAGTAGTTGGACAGGGCCGCGTCGACCTTGTCGGGGGCGTAGATGTTGCCGTGCGCCATCCGGCGGCGCAGCGACTGGGGCGACATGTCGACCAGCTCTATCTGGTCGGCGCGCCTGACCACCTCGTCGGGCACGGTCTCGCGCTGCCGGACCCCGGTGATGGACTCGACGACGTCGCCGAGCGACTCCAGGTGCTGGATGTTGACGTTGGACACCACGTCGATGCCGGCCTGGAGCAGTTCCTCGACGTCCTGCCAGCGCTTGGCGTTGCGCGAGCCCGGCACATTGGTGTGGGCCAGCTCGTCGACCAGCGCCACTTCCGGCGCCCGGCGCAGCACCGCGTCGACGTCCATCTCGCTGAAGGCGGTGCCGCGGTAGTCGTGCTCGCGGCGGCCGATCTCCTCCAGGCCGTGCATCATCACCTCGGTCCGCGGCCGTGTGTGGTGCTCGACATAGCCGATGACCAGGTCGGTGCCACGCTCGACGCGCCGATGGGCCTCGGAGAGCATGGCGTAGGTCTTGCCCACGCCGGGGGCGGCCCCCAGGTAGATCCGCAACGTGCCGCGTGCCATGCCTATGACCTTAGATCGACCGAAGCGGACACATCGGACACGGGAGTCCGTCCGAGCGCACCTTGACGCCGTCTTGACGGCGTATACGGCCACGCCGTCGCCATGTACCGAGTGAAACGCGGCTTCCCGGCGCCCGCAGTCACCGGAACGGCACTCTTCCTCGCCCTGTGCCATCGCGGCCCGCTCCCCCCGTGGGGAGCGGGTCGTGCCGCGTCAGGGGCGCGGTTCAGGTGTCGGACACGATCCGGTTCAGGTGTCGGAGACGATCCGGCCGTCGCGCAGTTCGAGCACCCGGTCGGCCAGGGCGAGCAGCTGGTTGTCGTGGGTGGCGACCAGCGCCGTCACTCCCTCGCTGCGGACCACCGCCCGCAGCAGTTCCATCACGGCGAGCCCGGTGTCGGCGTCGAGCTGTCCTGTGGGCTCGTCGGCGATGATCAGGTCGGGCCGGTTGGCCAGCGCGCGGGCGATGGCGACCCGCTGCTGCTGGCCGCCGGACAGCTCGCCCGGGCGCTGGGCGGCGTGGTCGGCCAGGCCGACCAGGGCGAGCAGCAGCGCCACCCGCTCCTCGCGCTCGCGCGGCGGCGTCTTGCGCAGCCGCATCGGCACCCCGACGTTCTCGGCCGCGGTGAGGATGGGGATCAGGCCGAAGGACTGGAAGACGAAGCCGATCCGGTCCCTGCGGAGCGCCAGCAGGTCGTCATCGCCGAGCCCCGCCAGGTCGGTGCCGTCCAGGGCTATCCGGCCGCCGTCCGGGCTGTCCAGGCCGCCGACCAGGTTCAGCACGGTGGTCTTGCCCGAGCCCGAGCGGCCCTTGAGGGCGACCAGTTCGCCGCGCGGCACCGAGAACGACACCCCGCGCAGCGCGTGCACGGCGGTGTCGCCGCTGCCGTAGGTACGGCGCAGGTCCTCGACCACCACCATCTCGCCGGTCGTGTGTTCCGTCGCCACAGCCGTGGCGGACCGCTCGGTCATCCGGGCGCCCCCTTCCTGGTCGCTCACTCGTCCTCCCCCTCCCCCTCGCCCTCGCCGGGGTCCTGCGCGCCCGGCCCGGCCGCCGCGTCCTGCCGGCGGCGCGGTCGGGCCACACCCCGATGTGGCCGGGCTCCGCGGTCAGCCGGACCCGGCGGTGCAGCCCGTACTGCTCGGTGTACTCCCGCGGCAGCTGGAGCCGGCCGACCCGGTCGAGCACGGCGTATTCCTCCGAGCCGCCCGCCTCCGCGCCCGCCCGTCCGCGGACGGGCGCAGCACTTCGGTCGCGGTGCGGCCGTCGCGTATCCGTACCGTACGCCTGACCTGTTCCGAGACCGCGGGGTCGTGGGTAACGATCAGGACGGTGACGCCGGGTTCGGCGTTGGTACGGCGCAGGGCGGCGAAGACCTCCTCGCCGCCGGCGGTGTCGGGTTCGCCGGTGGGCTCGTCGGCGAAGAGCACCCGGGGTGTGTTGGCTCCCGCCACCGCGATGGCGACGCGCTGCTGCTGGCCGCCGGACAGCTCGTCGGGGCGGCGGTCGCAGCAGTCGGCGATGCCGAGCAGGCCGAGCAGTTCCATGGCCCGCCCGGCGCGCTGGGCGCACGGGGTAAAGGCGTAGCCCATCGGCAGCGTGACATTCTCCGGCGCCGTCAGATAGGGCAGCAGAGTGCGCCCGGTCTGCTGCCAGACGAAGCCGACCGTGCTGCGCCGGTAGTCCAGCCGCTCGCGGCGCTTCATCGCGAGCAGGTCGTGGTGGGCGACCCCGGCCCGGCCCGCGGTCGGCAGGTCGAGGCCGGACAGGATGCCGAGCACGGTGGATTTGCCGGATCCCGAGGCACCGACGACGGCCAGCACCTCGTCGGCCTCCACGGTCAGGTCCGGGCCTTGCAGCGCCTGCACCTCGACGCCCTCGGTGCGGTAGGCCCACACCCGGTTGGCGCAGACGATCAGGCCCTCGTCGGGCTCGGGCGCGGACCTCGCCAGGGCGCGGGCCTGCAAGGCGGCGAGGGCGGTCATACGGTCTCCCGTGGTGTGCCGGCGGACCGGTTCGCGCACCAGCGCGACCAGTGCGAAGAGCACGGCGAGCGCTGTGGTGGCGGCGTAGGCGCGCCGGACGCCGCGCAGCAGGGCGTCGTGCGAGGCCAGGGCCAGCTCCGCGGCCTTGATCCCGACCTCGCCCGCAGCCCCGGTCATCCGCGGTCCCGCCGCCCGCAGCGAGGCGGCGTCCAGGTGGGGCCGTAGAGCAGGACGGCGGAGTCGAAGAATCCGGTGACGCCGAGCATCGTCAGCTCGGCGGAGTCCACCAGCAGCAGCGGGCTGTCGGCGGCGACGGCGGTCGCGCTGTCCTTGCTCTCGCCGCGCCCCGCGTCGTGCTGGCAGACGCTGAGCAGCGGGCCGAGCGCAGGGTCGCGCCGGGTGTCCTCCGGCAGGGCGCCGACGATCCGGAAGGCGACGGTGCCGTTGCGCAGGGGCGTGGCATAGGAAGGTGCTGCCCACGGCAAGGCCGAGGCGGGCGGCGGGACCGCCGCGCTGTCGCCGCCGCGGCCGTACATCCGTCGCCATGTACCGCGCCCCTCCGCCGAGCCCCCGTCGAAGGCCGTGCGACCACCCGGGCGCCGACGGTAGTGGCGGGTTTACGCCTGTGCAAGAGTTTCGGCAAACCGTTAGCGCATCTTCCGCTTGCCGCACATTTCTTGCCGCGTTCTTGCATCGCCGTCGCAATGGCGGCGGTTCCCGGGCCGGGACGCACCGCGGCCCGGACCTGTCGTCCCAGGTCCGGGCCGTGTGTGAGGACCGCGAGGTCAGTGCAGCTCGGTGATCTCCGGGCCGCGGCGCATCGGGTCGATACCGTCACCGAACTTCGACGGCTCCTGCTGCTCGGGCGCGGCGCCGTCCGGCACCATCTGCGCGTCGTTGGGCAGCTTGAGCACGATCGGGTCGCGCGGCGCCATCGGGGAGTCGCCGCGCAGCACCACAGTGTCCTGGAAGACCGACTCCAGCACTCCGGCGGCGGCGGGCTGCACCGCGCCCTGCCCGGAGATGACCCCGCGCAGGAACCAGCGCGGCCCGTCGCAGCCGACGAAGCGCACCAGCTGCACACCGTTGGTGCCGTCCGGCAGCTGCACCGGCACCTGGGCGCGCAGCTCCCAGCCCAGCGGGCCCTCGACCTCGTCGACGACACCGCCCTGCTGGGTGATGCCGGAGGCGATCTCCTCGCGCACCTCGCCCCAGATCCCCTCGGACTTGGGCGCGGCGAACGCCTGCAGCTGGACGGCGCTGTCCCGCAGCACCACAGTGGCGGCGACGATCGACTCGCCCGCCACCTCCACCCGCAGCTCCATGCCCTCGACCCCGGGCACGAACAGTCCGCCGAGATCCACCCGGCCGTCACCGGGCTCCCTGACCTCGCTCACGTCCCACGGCCCGTCGGGCCGGGGCGCGGGCGGAAGGTTGTACCGGTTGGAGTCACCGGAGTCGTCCGACTCCTCGGTGTCCTCGGCCAGCTCGTCCTCGGCCTCGACGGCCTCATCGAGCTCGTCGAGGGCGTCTTCGCGCTCCTTGCGACGACGGAACACGGTCACTGTCCTTCCCGGTCTGCTACGACCGATGCGTATCCGTATCTGGACGTGTCAGCCGACGGCGTCTCCACCGCGGCATGACCCCCCGTGGAGCCGAAGCCCCCCGCGGCCCTGGCAGAGCCGGGCAGCTCCGCCACTTCGTGGAAGCGGACCCGCTCGACCTGCTGGACGACCAGTTGGGCGATCCGGTCGCCCTTGGCGAACCGCACGGTCTCGCGCGGGTCCAGATTGACCACGATCACCTTGATCTCTCCACGGTACCCGGCATCCACCGTTCCCGGGGCATTCACCATGGCCACACCGCAGCGCGCGGCAAGGCCGGAGCGGGGGTGCACGAAGGCCGCGTAGCCGTCGGGCAGCGCGATGGAGATTCCGGTGGGCAGGACGATCCGCTCACCGGGCGCCAACTCGGCCGCCTCGGTGGTGATCAGGTCGGCGCCGGCGTCCCCGGGGTGGCCGTAGGAGGGCACCGGCACGGAGTCGTCGAGGCGGCGCAGCAGCACGTCCACCGGAGGCCGGGTCACGGGTTCACCTCGAAGGCGCGGGCGACCTTGGCCTGGTCCGGGTCGGCCATCGCGGCCTGGATCTCCTCGGGCCGCCCGTGGGCGGTGAAGTGGTCGACCTTGACCTCCACGAAAAGGGCGTCGGCGCGGACCGCCACCGGCCCGTCGGGGCCGCCGATCCGGCCCTCGGCGCTGCTGTAGATCTTCCGGCCGGCCACCGCGGTGCAGCGGGCCGACAGGTACAGGATGGTGCCGACCGGTACCGGGAGGACGAAGTCCGTCTCCAGCCGGCCGGTGACCGCGATGACCCGCAGCAGCCAGCTCAGCGCGCCCAGCGTCTCGTCGAGCGCGGAGACCAGCACCCCGCCGTGCGCGAGCCCCGGGGCGCCCTGGTGGGCGGGCTGCACGGTGAACTCGGCGGTGAGGCTGACGCCTTCGCCCGCCCTGGACGCCAGATGCAGTCCGTGCGGCTGGGTCTCGCCGCAGCCGAAGCACTGGTCGTAGTGGGCGCCCAGCAGTTCGCCCGGCGCGGGGGCGTCGGGGTGCCGTACCGGAGCGGCGGCATCGGGCGGCGGCTTCAGGGCCGGCCGTCCTTCACTCGGGGATGTCGTGGCTGCACTCACGCCCGAGACCCTACCCCCCTGGGCCGTCCCGCCCCGCGGTGCCCGCGGGTCCGCCCGCGGCGCATGGCAGTCTGGTGCCATGCAGCCTTACGACGAACGCCTCACCGTCCCGCGATCCTGGTGGTTCCTGGCCATCGCCGTGGGTGTGGCGGTGGCGCTGATCCTGCTCCCGTTCGGCCCGCTGCCGCTGCTGGCCGGCCTGGTCGGCGGGGGTGCGCTGGCGCTGATGGCGGTCAGTTCCTACGGGTCGGCCCGGATCAGGGTGGTGGCCGGTTCGCTGGTCGCGGGCAGGGCGCGGATCCCGGTGACGGCGCTGGGCGCCGCGACGGTGCTCGACCCGGAGCAGACGGTGGCGTGGCGGTCCCACAAGGCGGACCCGCGGGCCTTCATGCTGCTGCGCTCCTACGTGCCGACCGCGCTCAAGGTCGAGGTGACCGATCCGGCGGACCCGACGCCGTACGTGTATCTGTCGACGCGTTCACCGCAGCGGCTGGCCGCGGCGCTCGACGCGGTCAGGACGGCGGACGCCGGCTAGCCGGTTCCTGCCGGCGGGTCCCGGCTGGTCAGTGCCGGCCGGTCGGTCCCGGCTGACCGATCTCGGGGTTGCCGTCCGGGCCGCCGTCGCCGCCGATCCCGGGGTACGGCTCGGAGTCGAGCTCGGCCGCGGGCACTTCCGGCCAGGGGAACTGCGCGGCGCGCAGGTCGCGGCGGATGCGCTCGGCGAGCTTGCGGGTGTCGCGGCGGTTCATCACCGCGCCGACGGCCGCGCCGATCATGAACGGGGTCAGGGTCGGTGCGTTGCGCAGGGTCCGGCGCAGCAGACGCTGCCGCATCTCCCGCTTCATGCTGCTGCCCAGCGCGACGTTGACGGTGGACAGCTTCAGCACATCGATACCGCGCTGCTCGGTCCACGACCACAGATAGGCGGTCGCCCGCTCGCGGGCGCTGCCGGGGACGCGCAGTCCGTAGACCTCGTGCAGCTCGGCGATGAGCTTGTACTCGATGGCCGCCACGCCCAGCGTCTCGGCCGTCAGCTCCGCCGGCATGGCCGGCGGATTGGGCAGCATCGCGGCGGCGCCGATACCGGCGCCGACCGTCATGGTGCCCTTGACCGCGGCGGCGACCAGCCGGTCCGCGATCTCCTCGGGACCGAGCCCGGGGAACTGCCGGCGCAGGGTCGCCAGGTCCCGCACCGGAATGCGGGGTGCCACCTCGATCAGCCGCTCGGCGACCGTACCGATCCCTGCTTTCGCGACGCCGCCGCCCCTGCGGGCGCCGCCGCTCACACCGTTCACGCCGTATCTGACGCCCCGGCCGAGGCCGCGGGCGGTCGTGGCCGCGAGCGAGGCCGCACGGCCCCGCTCGGCGCCCTCACGGCCTTCCGGCACGCCGGTCACACGGATCAGGCCGCGCAGTCGCGGCAGATCGGATTGCCGTTCTTCTCCGACGCGAGCTGGCTCCTGTGGTGCACCAGGAAGCAGCTCATGCAGGTGAACTCGTCCGCCTGGCGGGGCAGGACGCGGACCGACAGCTCCTCGTTGGAGAGGTCGGCGCCGGGCAGTTCGAGGGACTCGGCCTGGTCGAACTCGTCCACGTCGACCGCGGAGGTCGACTTCTCGTTCCTCCTGGCCTTCAGCTCTTCGATGCTGTCCTCGTTGACATCATCGTCGGTCTTGCGTGGGGTGTCGTAATCAGTAGCCATGTTTTCGCTCTCCCCCTGTGGGTGTCTGCGGTGTCTCCAGCGCACGTAACGCGCGGGAGGCCGGACTTGTGCCCGACCTGAGGCGGAGATTTTGCCTCACATCAAGGCCTGTTACTCAATCGACACCCAGCGTCGCCCCCGAAGGGGTGATCGCGCGGGTGGCCGATCATGGTCTGCGATGGCCGGGAATGAATCCGCCGCAGCTGCCAGTACGTGTACTTCCCGTGATCATGACCTGCGGAAACATGGATTTTCCGGTCTTTTCCCCAATGTCTTGATCACTGAGTGTAGGCGATCGGGAAATCGTGTGTGCGATCGATCACAACCCGTCCGGGCGCGGCACAGATCGCGAAATTACTCGCAAAGCGAACAGCGGCCGGGCGGGCCGCCCGGGTCCCGGACCGTCGGCGTGACGCGGCTCACAGTGCTCCACGGCGGCTTCCGGCCGCCGCTCAGACCGGGATCGCGACCCGCATGAGCAGGCCACCGCCCTCCCGCGGCTCCGCGCTGATCACTCCGCCGTGCGCCCTGGCCACCGACCGGGCGATGGACAGCCCGAGCCCGACGCCCTTGTCGCTGCCGGTGCGCTCGGTCCGCAGCCGCCGGAACGGCTCGAAAAGATTGTCGATCTCGTATGCCGGGACGATCGGTCCCGTATTGGCCACCAGGATCAGCGCGTGGCCGCCGCGGACCTCGGTGCCGACCGTCACCCAGCCGTCCGCCGGCACGTTGTAGCGCACCGCGTTCTGCACCAGGTTCAGCGCGATCCGCTCCAGCAGCACGCCGTTGCCCTGCACCACCGCGGGCGCCAGCTCGGAGCGCAGCTCCACGCCCCTGGACTGGGCCTCGGCGCGGGTCTGGTCCAGTGCCTGGGAGGCGGCCTCCGCCAGGTCCACGGGTTTGCGGTCGATGATCTCGTTGTCGCTGCGGGCCAGCAGCAGCAGGCCCTCCACCAGCTGCTCGCTGCGTTCGTTGGTGGACAGCAGGGTCTTGCCGAGCTGTTGCAGGTCCTGCGACGCGTCGGGGTCGGAGAGCTGGACCTCCAGCAGGGTGCGGTTGATGGCCAGCGGGGTGCGCAGCTCGTGCGAGGCGTTCGCCACGAAGCGGCGCTGCGCGTCGAAGGAGCGCTCCAGCCGGTCCAGCATCTCGTCGAAGGTGTCGGCCAGCTCTTTCAGCTCGTCGTCGGGGCCGTCCAGCTCGATCCGGCGCTTGAGGTCGGAGCTGACCACGCTGCGGGCGGTACGGGTGATCCGGCCCAGCGGGGCCAGTACCCGGCCCGCCATGACGAAGCCGAAGGCGAAGGCGACCACCGCGAGGCCGATCAGGGCCAGCAGCGAGCGCTTGAGCATGGTGTTGAGCGCCAGGTCGCGCTGGTGCTGCATACAGCTGTTGAGCGCGGCCGTGAACTCCTGCTCGGTGCTCTGTCCGCTGGAGGGCAGCGCCGGGCAGTCGATCGGCTGGATATTGGCCTGGATGATCTTGAAGGGCAGCTCGCTGCCCTGCCGGATGGCCTGCGCGGCCAGCAGGTAGATGATCCACAGCAGCAGCACCCCGGCGATCAGGAACATGCCGCCGTACAGCACGGTCAGGCGTATGCGGATGGTCGGCCGCAGCCACGGCGGCTGGCCGTCGGTGGGGTGCGGGTCCCACGGGGGGCGCGGCGGGG
>NZ_JAJSYW010000126.1:0-23603 GCF_036815005.1 Streptomyces sp. IBSBF 2435
ACCGGGCGCTCGCGCTGCTGGCCGAGGCGCTGCTGGCGCCGGCCTTCCCCGCCGTCGACCCGCAGCATCGCAGCACACTCCAGGAGCAGGCGTGGCTGCATGAGTACTTGGGGGCACGTTACAACGTCCACGCCAGCGCGGTGGTAAGGCTCCTCGCCACACATCCCGCGCTGCGGCTGCTCGCCGACGCCCCGAGCAACGCCGTCATCGCGGACCTGGTCGCTCTTCGTGCGTACCTCACCGGGGGCAGGGCCGCGATCCAGGAGGCGCTCGCAGCAGGTCGGGTGGCGGCCCTCATGCCGTACGTGCACTGCGCGGCGTCCGGGCTGCGGCGCCTGACGACCTATCGGGGAACGGCGTTTTGCGGCGGCCGGGTCGAGCTCGCTGCGGGCGTCCTCACTCCGGGCGCGGTCGTGGCCGAGCGGGGCATCCAGCAGGCCGTCACCTCTCCTGGGTGCGCGCTGGCGGGCACGACCGAGTTCGTGCTGTGGTCCACCACCGCCAGGCGGCTCGACCCGCTGGATCCCGAACAGCCCTTGCGGCGCGTCGCGTTCCCCCCGGGCAGCACCTTCCGCGTGCTCGACGCGGGCGACGCGGCGCAGCCGGTGCGCCGGGTGCTGCTCCGGCAGATCACCGGGGGCACATCGAGCACCATGCTGGGCGAGGACGACCTGGCAATCAGGGGGCGGCTGGCCCGAGCGGTGGAACAGCGGGACGCGGTGGGGGAGGACGACCTCGTCGCGCCGCCCGACCCGGACAGCCTGTTCTGGCGTCTCGCGGCAACCTGAGCCTTCGTGCCTTCACCGCTCCGGCCCCCGCGCCCCCGGAGGTGACCCGTGCAGGACGTCAAGGATGCGGCGAGGTCTCATCCGCTCTCCGCGCCGGCGGTGCCCTTGCCGATAACCTCATCCACCCTGGTCAGAACCAGTGTGCCGGGATCTCCGTCCCGTCGGATGCGCAGGCTGCCGTAGTGCTCTGGCGGGGATGACGATCGCCTCGGCATGATGAGCTCTCGTGCTGTTGAAACTCGCCTACCTCAGCGTTGCTCCTGCCGATAACCCCATCCATACACGTCAACTGCGGTATGGGCGGGCCAAGCGAGTGCTTCTGCGAGCTTGGAACTGAACATGTTCAGACGTGTGGCAGGGACATTTCCGAACGCGTTCAGTTCTATTCGCTGAGGCGTGGCTCACTCACCGGCCACAGGCGCACTGAACACGGCGGATGATTTATCGGCACCCGCAGGGCTCATCGAGGACGAGACCAGCGCGGACGAGGAAGCGGAAGAGGTCACACAGTGAGTCCCCACGACGTCGCTGCCTAGTGGTCGCCCTGTCGCTTCGTCCCTGTTCAGACATGCCTGCGCGTTTAATCGGCCCCAAATTCCGCGCGCCATCGCCGAGCTTCATTACCTCGCACTCGCCAGAGGCGCGGGGCGGTCGGACTGCGCGACCCCCACCCGTGGTCACTCACAGAGGGCGCGCCCTACGGACGCCAGTACTTCGGTTTGGACTTGCGGGGATCGACCATCTCGAACCGGGACGCCGGGTGGTGATCGAGTCGGGATATTCGTATGAGGCGCTGGCCGTCAGCCGTTTCGAGTTCCCGCATGATCAGGGGCATCGATGCTGCGATGGCTCCCATCGAGAGCCCGACTCCGACGACGCCGCCCACGGTCTGCGTGTAGCGGACGTGGTGGATGCCGGACCGCATGATGGCCTTGGTCTCGTCCGGGTTTTCTAACTGCCGGCCGTCACGTGTGAGGAACACGTCGTATCCCTTGGACGCGGCATCGGAGAGCAGCGGTATGTCCTTCTTGCCCGACCACCCGATCTGCGTCACATGATCGATCTTGTGCCGAGGCAGGAGGTGAGCGAGCAGGGAGACGAGGTGTACAGCTGAGTTCTCGTCCACCAGGATCCGCATCACGCCGCGCGGCCTCCGGAGGCGTAGCTGTCGACGTAGAGGGCGAACCGCTCGGCGTCACGTGCGGCCTCGGCGTTGACCGACGGGTAGTAGTCGGCGATCTTCTCTGCGGGCACGCCGTCGCGGAGCAGTTCGGCGATTTCGTTGCTGGGGACGCGCGTGCCCGTGATCACCGGCTGGCCGCCCTGGGTCTCGGGGTCGACGGAGACGTGGGCATTGGGGTGCAGCAGGTGCGGAATGATGACGCCCGGGCGTGGCGCGAAGGGCTCCATGATGTCGGCCAGTGTGGCGACGATCCGCTGTCCGGGGTGTTTCAGCAGGTCGGTGGAGTGCTCGTCGTCCTCGTAGAGGGCGATCGATTTGCCTTCGGCCACGAGGCTGTAGGCCGAAAGATGGCCGATCTCCCCGAGCAGCCGGAGGTTGTCTACGGCGCGTCGCAGCGACTGGAGTGAGAAGTCCTCGCGCAGCCGGGCGAACGCCCGAAGGGCGAGGACGTCGCGGAAGGAGTAGAGAGCCGGCCAGGACGACAGCTCGGGGCGCATGAATGGACCGGCGCCGCGGTCCTGCCGCCAGCTGCGGATCTGGCCAGGGGTGGCCCCGGATAGTGCTGCGGCCATTTGGGTCGAGTACGCCATCGGGTGCCACCTCCTTCTTCTCTTGTTCCCTTGCCACTGATCCGGAATGCGGTCGTAGGGATCGGCGGTGCCGATCGTAACGTCTCGGGTCGGGCTTGGAGAGCGTATGCACGATCTGCGAGGTCAGGCCAGCAGTGATGACCCGCAGGGGTGAAGCACGGGTGAGACCAGAAACGCAGTCCCGGTCGGCCCTCGCCCCGGGACTCCGGCTGGTGGAACCGCACGGCGCGTCAGCCGCCAAATTGCCCTGCCGCCGCCTCCAGCCGCTCGCGTTCCGCGTCGAACTGTGTGTCGTAGGCGGTCAGGAGGTGTTCGATGCGTTGGTTGGTGAGGGATTGGCGGTCGTAGAGGCATTTGGCGTAGCGGGTGAGGAGGACTTCGACACTGTTGCCTGCACGTTGGGCGACCTCGGCGGGGTCGGCTCCGGCTGCGAGCCAGGTCGACAGGGCGGAGTGGCGCAGGTCGTAGGGGCGTTTGCCGAGCGGTGTCGCGGCGAGTTCGGGGGGCAGGGCGAGGGCGCGGGCCTCTTTCCAGGCGCGGTGCAAGGTGGTGTAGCCCAGGATGGTCCCGCGTTCGGTGAAGAACAGTCGTCCGTCGGGTGCGGTGCCGAACGTCCGGACGCTGTTGCGCCAGATGGCGACCAGGTGGGGTGGGAGGGGGACGATGCGGACCTCTCCNCCGTCGGGTGCGGTGCCGAACGTCCGGACGCTGTTGCGCCAGATGGCGACCAGGTGGGGTGGGAGGGGGACGATGCGGACCTCTCCGGGTGGCCGGCTCTTCAAGCCCCGGTCGTCGTGCATCTCGCCGCTGTCTGTCCACCTCTTGCCCGCCTGCGGACGGGTACGGTGCAGAACCAGGCGGCCCCAGCCGCTGACGGGCAGGGTGCAGTCCGCCAGGGTCACCGCGACGGCTTCCTCCGGTCGCAGCCCCGCGTAGTACATGCCCGCGAACAGTCCGACCAGCCGGCGCCCCCGGGCCCGCTTGAACCCGCCGACGTAGGACAGCGCGCCCAGCAGATCCCGGGCCTGCTGGGGATTGACCACCACCCGCGGGTCGACCGCACTGGCCTGCTTCGGTGCCCGCCAGCGGATCCGGTCCAGCGGGTTGCTGCCCAGCTCACCCTGCTCGATCGCGTGGTACAGGGCGTTCACCAGGATCCGGCGTTTGCGGCTCAGCGTGTCCGGCGCCGCGGGACCTCCGTCGCGCTTCAACGACAGCGCCTCGAGCACACCGCGGGCGACGGCCGGGTCGTACAGGTCGATCAGCGGCCGGGACGCCTTCGCCACCCACGCCAGCACCAGCCGGTCCTGCGCCGGTATCTCCCGCGCCTCCGCCCCCGGCACCACGAACGCCCACGACCGCAGCGCACGGTGCAGCACTGTCTCGCCCGGCCGACCGGGAATGTCCCACAGCATGGACCGGGTCACCAGCGTCAACGCCTCGCTCGTACTGTTCCGCGTGGTCGCCGCCCGCCCCACCCACCGGTCCCGGGCGTAGGCGGTGGCGAACGCGTACCACGTCAGGTCCGACGGCCCCCGCAAGCCGTACACGCCCTGCCCGGCCGGCAACAGGCTCGCCCGCAGTGCCCGCGCCAGCTCCGCACCGAACTCCCCCGCCACCGCGGCAACACCCCGGCCCCGCTCCACCGGGGCGTCATGCCGGAGCTCCCGCCCCCGCTTCCGGCCGATCACCAGACCGCCACCCGTCGCCGACATCCCACCCTGCACCAGCTGCTGCACCATGCCAGTCCCCTCACGTCGAGAAGAAAGGACTGCCCACCCACGCCCCCGCTCCCTCGGGCGCGCAGAAGCACACACCGGCGCGAAAGCACCAACCGCACTCCCTTCGCAGGGGCCGCAGGCATGCATCAGCCCAGGTAGACGCTCCACGGGAGGCCAGGGATCTCACACTGTGTGATCACCCTTGCTTGGGGGCCGCTCAGCGCTGCCTCACATCGACTGCAAAGGCGGGACTTCCAGGGGCGCCGGCCGGGTATACATGACCCGGGACTACCGGAAGAGAGCTACCTGACGGCAAATCAGATTGGACGTCGGAGCGCGTGACGTATTTGTGACGCGGAATGCATGACAAAACGTCAGAGAACGCTCTGACCTGCGGAAACTCCGGAAAGAGCTCCGGCCTCCGGAGCCGTGTGCGCAGGTTCGAATCCTGCCGGGGGCACTTCCGGAAAGGCCCGTTGGCCTGCGGAAACGCAGATCTGGCGGGCTTTTATTTTTGCCAGGACACACGGCCAGCGAGACTATGCGATCGCGTCGGCCGACCGCGGTGTCCAAGACTTCCCTGGAACCCCACGTGTCCAGTGACCCGGCGTTCGCACGGACCGGAGGTCGGCCCGTGCGAACAGCCCGCTCGATCAGGAACGATGGTCACGGCTCCGTTCGTCAGGCCACCTTGACGCCGGACCCGAGGGTCCACTTCTGGTTGGCGCCCCCGTTGCAGTTCCACAGCTCCAGGCCGGCGCCGTTGGGGTTGGTGGACCCGGTGACGTCGAGGCAGAGCCCGGACTGAACGCCGGTGATCGTGCCGTCGGAGTTGACGTTCCACTGCTGGTTGGTGCCGCCGTTGCAGTCGTAGATCTCCACGTGCGTACCGGCGGTGGTGGCGCCGCCGTGGGCGTCGAAGCACTTGCCCAGCACCTTCAGCGCCTTGGCCGAGGAGCTGTAGGTGATCTTCTGGTTGGCGCCGCCGTTGCAGTCCCACACGTCCAGCTGAGTGCCGTTCACCAGGGTGCTGTTCGGGTCGTCGGCACAGCGGCCGGAGAGGCCACTGGTCAGGGTGCCGCCGGCCGGGGTCGAGGAGCCGGACGGGGTGACCTTGAACAACGCGGACTCGTGCGGGGCCAGACTCCGGCTGACGGAGTTGGTGAGAGTCTCGTTCGACTTGCCCCAGAGGTTGCGCACCGTGGCGGAACCGCTGAACCCGAGGTCGGAGAAGTCTGCCGTCACCGTCTCGTTGCCGGCACGGTCGGAACGGTTGAACAACGCCACCGTGTAGCTGCCGTCCGGGTTCTTCTGCTTCGTGGCCCACACCTGCAGATCGTTGTTGTTCGAGATCTGGCCGGCCACCACGGAGTCGGTCTGGTTGACGTTGGTCACCTCGGCGTTCTTCAGCATGTTGAGGTCACCGGCGTCCAGGGTGGTCAGGTCGCTCCCCAGCATCATCACCGACCGAGTGATCGCCCACAGAGTGATCACGCTCTGCCGCTCGTTAACGGTCAGACCGGTGTGGTCGCCGTTGCCGACCTCGATCGAGTCCGGGTCGTTCCAGCCACCCGGACCGGCGTACTGCCCCCACTGGGCCAGGTTCGCCCAACGCGGCCCGACATTGCTCCAGGTGGTGAGGGTCGAGCAGTAGCACTCGATGTCACCTCCCGTCCGCCAGCTGTTGGAGTACTGCTGCCAGGTCTTGATGTTGTTGATGTCCAGGGTGTTCGACAGGCCGAGGTGGATGGTGCGGCCGGTCTGGTTCAGCGCCTTCGACCAGGCGATGACGTCGTCCTGGTCGCTGGTGTGCACGCCGTCGATCTTGATGTAGTCGACCCCGTAGGAGGCGAACAGGTTCGCCCACGAGTTCACGAACGCCTGTGCCGCGGTGGGGTTCTTGTTGTAGTCGATGAAGTACATGACGTTGCCGAACCCGCCGTAGTTCGACTCGAAGGCCGACGTGCTCGAGACGATGTCCCGTGCGTGGTACGACGTGCCCTCGATCGGGGTGTTCTGGTCGTACGCCGCCTTCGAGATGCCCGGCGTCACGTACATGCCGAACTTCTCACCCAGGCCGTGGATGAAGTCGCCCAGGTTCTTCATACCGTCCGGGAACTTGCCGGTGTCGACGACCCAGCGACCGTACTGGTCGACGGTGGTGCCGGGGTTCTTGATGTAGTAGTCGTCCAGGTTGATGTACTTGTAACCCGCGGACATCAGGCCCGAGTCATGCATCGCCTGAGCCTGGGCCTTGATCTTGGCCTCGGTCGGGTTGTTCCTGACGGAGCTCCAGCTGCTCCACCCCATCGGCGGTGTGCGCGACGCGCCGTTGTCCTGGGCTTGCGCGGGCGTCGAGCCTGTCAGGGTGGAGAGGAACAGCGACGACGCCAGGGCGACCGTCGCGACGAGCGCGCGCTTGGACATGACTCTCCTTTGAGTCGGCTCACTTCACGTCGGGAGTTTCAGGCTGTTCCGTATTGAGCCCTAGTGTTCGATCAGGTGTCAATACATCCAACCAAGCGGACTCGATCGAACAGATTCATTCAGTTCCGGACCGACATGGCGGCAGAAGCTCGCAGCATGGCGGTCGTCGTTGCTGGTCGTGTGGTCGGCGCGGCTGAGGCGGACGGTCCACCGCCGGCACCGCCTGGCCGACGCCGAGTGCACCGGTCGCCGGCGAGGCACAGGGGCGCGATCTTGCCGCGCCAGGTTGCGAGACCGCGCCATCGCAGGACGCGAACGGCCGTCAGCGGTCCGCGACTCCCCGGGTTCCAGCCGGCGCGGTCCTTCTTTGTTTTCCCTACCAGGGTTCCAACCTGCGGCGTACCAATGCGCAATTGCGTTGGAAGTTGTTTCTTTGTTCTGGGGGTTGACCCCAAAAGCAACACGAGACACGCTGTGCACCATCTTCCCGGCGGCACCAGATGCGTTCACCTCGGGCATCTCTCCTGCCCTTCCCCCATGGGCGAAGGACTTCTTCATGCGCAGAACGGTTCGCCGAGTCCCTTTGTGGATCATGGCGCTCCTGGGCGCCCTGCTCGCGGTGAGCATCGCTCCCGCGCAGGCTGCGACGACGACGATCAGCGTGGACGGCAGCCGGAGCGGCCGGACGTTCGACCGCCCTGCTTGTCCCGAGCGCTCCAAGGGACCGGTGAACCAGCCCTCCCATCCTCATCACTTCCACCCTCGTCATCCGCAAGGAGACATCCGTGTTCGGTAGAACCCAGCACAGACGGCACCATCGTCGATGGCTGACCGCTCTCGTCGCCGCCGTCGCCGCGGTCGCGGCGCTGGTGGCCATGCTGACGACCAGTGCGTCCACGGCTCTGGCGGCCACCGGTTCGCATGTGACGGGCACGGCGTCGGGCCGGTGTCTGGACGTGATCGGCCAGAGCACGACGGACGGCGCCGGGATCAACATCTACGATTGCAACTCCCAGGCCAACCAGGCGTGGACCCTGACGGCGGCCGGTGAGCTGCGGGTCTACGACAGCCCGAAGTGCCTGGACGTCGCGCATGCCTCCACCGCTCCCGGCGCCACTCTGGAGATCTGGACGTGCAACGGCGGCGACAACCAGAAGTGGAAGGTCAACGGCAACGGCACCATCACCGGCGTGCAGTCCGGGCTGTGCCTGGACGTGGTGGGCGCGGGGACCGCGAACAGCACGCTGGTGGACCTGTGGACCTGCAACGGCGGGGGGAACCAGCAGTGGACCACCGCCGCGGGTGACACCTCGCCGCCGACCGTGCCGGGCAACGCGCGGGTCAGCGACCTGCTGTGCGACTCCGTCACGTTCGCCTGGAACGCCTCCAGCGACAACACCGGAGTGGCGTTCTACGACGTCTACCACGACGGCCAGCTGATCAAGTCGGTCAGCGGGACGACGCTGTCGACCAGCCTGACCGTGGTCCCCGGGGTCACCTGGGGGCTGTACGTGAACGCCCGTGACGCCGCCGGCAACGTCTCACAGGCCGGCGCCACGGTGCCGATCACGCCGCCGCAGTGCCAGGTCGACACCCAGGCGCCGACCGCGCCCGGCAACCTCACGGGATCGGTGTCGGGCACCACGGTCACCTTGAACTGGTCGGCCTCCAGCGACAACACCGCGGTGAAGTACTACGACGTCTACCGCGGCAGCACCAAGGCCGGCACGATCACCGCCAACGGCACGACCCCGCCGGCCACCAGCTTCATCGACAGCGGACTGACGGCGAACACCACCTACGCGTACTACGTGGTGGCCCGTGACGCCCAGGCCAACGTCTCCGCGCACAGCAACACCGCGAGCCTGAGGACCGGCGCCGCGTGCGGCAGCGCGGTGTGCACCGTCACGCAGATCGCCACCGACACCGACATCCCGTGGGGCCTGGTCACCCTGCCCGACGGAACGATCCTGTACAACCGGCGCGACGCGCACGACATCATCCACCTCAACCCCGCCACCGGCGCCAAGACCACCGTGGGCACCGTGCCCAACGTGGACGAGACCGACGGCGAGGGCGGCCTGCTCGGTCTGGCGATCTCCGCCGGCTACGCCACCGACCACTGGCTCTACATCATGCACACCTCCCCGTCCGACAACCGGATCGTGCGGATCAAGCTGGAGAACGACAAGCTCACCCTCAGCAGCGAGCAGGTCCAGCTCAGCGGCATCCTGCGCAACAAGTTCCACAACGGCGGCCGGCTGCGCTTCGGTCCCGACGGCAAGCTCTACGCCACCGCCGGCGACGCCCAGAACGGCGACAACGCCCAGAACAAGAACAGCCTCAACGGCAAAATCCTGCGCCTCAACCCCGACGGCACCGTCCCCTCGGACAACCCCTTCGGCAACTACGTCTGGAGCTACGGGCACCGCAACCCGCAGGGTCTGGCCTTCGACTCCCAAGGACGTCTGTGGGAGCAGGAGTTCGGCAACTCGGTGATGGACGAGACGAACCTGATCACCAAGGGCGGCAACTACGGCTGGCCGGCCTGCGAGGGCACCAGCGGCACCTGCGGCACCGCCGGCTACATCGCGCCCGAGCACACGTACTCCACCGCTGACGGCTCCTGCTCCGGCATCGCCGTCGTCCGCGATGTCCTGTACATCGCCTGCGAGCGCGGCACCCGGATGTATCGGGAGGTCATCAGCGGCAGCGACCTGACCAACGTGCAGATCTACTTCAACGGCACCTACGGCCGGCTGCGCACCGTAGAACCCGCCCCCGACGGCGGGCTGTGGCTGACCACGTCCAACAACGGCGACAAGGACAGCATCCCCGACAACAGCGACGAGAAGCTCTTCCACGTCACCCTCGGCTGACGAACGGCGCCCGGCCCGGGGGCGTGGAGCGCTCGTTGGCGGACCGGGACTTCCACCGGGCGCTGTACGCGGGCTGCGGAAACCGGCTGCCGGTCGGCTGTCTGGACGAACTGCGCGACCGGACGGCTCTGGCGACCAGTGCCGTCCGGGAGCCGCATGCCCGACTGCGGTAGAACGCCTGGCCAGCCGCCCCGCCCCGGCCGCGGTCACGCCATTCGGCCGCCCGCTCGCCGGCCTACGCCGGCCTCCTCGTACGAGTGCGGGCGGCCCGGTCCGGACGGTACGGGGGCCCGGTACCCGTACCGGGGCACCCGGATCGCGGAGCCGCCGTCGGCTTTCGCCGTGCCGACGGCGGCCACCGGGGCAGCGGCCCGGGGATCCCGCGCCGCGGCCGGGCCGCCCGGGCCGGGCGAAGGCGTCCATGACGCGATACCCGGGATCTCGCGCCCGGCCGTCGCACCGGCCCGCGGATCCCTTGCCGGGGCAGCGCTCAGGCCGCCGTCGCGTCAGATCGTCGGTGTGTCGTCGACGACTTCCTCGTGCGGTTCGACAACGAACTTCCAGCCGTCGCTGGGCTCCAGGAAGCGCACCCGGGTCGGGTAGATGTCCAGGGCGCGGCGGTCACGGTTCTGGCCGTTCGGGCTCTTCCGGCCCCGGATCGGCTCCTCGAACAGGTCGACCTTGACTTCCGGCACCGCGACGACTTCCTCGCTCCAGCGCTGGACGATCCCCGCGCCGAATGCTTCCCGCGCGGCGGTGTAGAGCGAATCGAGGGATTCCTTGTTCCCGCCCGGCACGAAGAGGGCGAGATTCAGCAGAATTCCGGCGCTCTGCAGAACCTCGATTTCCTCCCCCGCCGCGTCGGCAATCCAGGTCCCGCGCTCCTCCGCGTTGTCCGGCAGGAGCTGGATTTCGTCACCGAATATCGTCCGCGCGGTGAAGGACCCTCCTTCAAAGCTCTTGCCCGGCCTCGAAAGGTTGGCCGGGGCGTAACAGTCAAGAGGAAGCCCTTCCGTCTCCGCGGAGACGAAGATGCCGTCCTGGGGCCCCAGTTCGGTGACCTCCTGGGCAGTAAGACGTCGAGCCGTGACCTTCTCGGTATTCACACCGTTCCCCTTTTCCGTGGTGCCCTGTGAATTAACCACGACTCTATCACGAAAAATAGACCCTCCAGCGCGTTAACAACCGCGGAAACCAGCGGTGCCAATTGCGCTGACCGAGGCCACGGTCATTTACCCGTTCGATGTCACAGGCGACGGGTACCCTGCACAGTCCGGTACGACGAACAGCGTCCGTTTGTCCCCGGATCATATGGACGGAGGGTCCAGGGACGTCCCTGGACCCTCCGTCTTTGGAAGCGATTCCGTTGCGAGCCCGGGTGCCGCCGCATTCCCGTACGCACTCCGCGAGAACCGTCGTCCGCCGTGCCGGACTCGGCCGCGTGCTCCCGGAGCAGCCGGACAGGGGGGGCGGGGTCCGGGGGCGGGTCAGGCGGTGGCGCGGATGTGGTGCCGCGCCCATTCCTCGAAGCCGGTGAGGGAGAGGCCGAGGTCCTTCGCGTACTGCGGGCGGCCCGGCTGGCCGGCCACGTTCAGCCACTCATGGGTGGCGCCCATCGGCGGCATTCCGGCGGCGAGCGCCTCCTCCTCGGTCATGTCGGGCGCGGACAGTCGCGTACCCAGGGCGCGGGAGAGGACCTCGGCGATCTCGGCCATCGACAGGTAGTCGCTCGCCAACTCCAGCTCGACGCCGTCGAATCGCTCCGGCGCGGCGATGGCCGCCGCGGCGGCGGCGCCGATGTCGTCCACGGCGACCAGGGACAGCCGGGTCCCGGGCTTCACCACGCTCACCAGGCCGCCCGCGGTGCCGCGCGGGAAGAGGAACGCCATGGACGGGAGGAAGTTCTCCATGAAGAAGCCCGGCTTGAGGAGCGTCCAGTGCGGGAAGCCGGCCGCGCGGACCCGGTCCTGGATCGCGCTCTTGGCACCGAGCGTGGGTTCCATCGAAGCCCAGCGGCCTTCGGCCCAGCCGGGGACTTCGGTGTGCCGGCCGGCGCCGGTGACGGAGGAGTGCACGAACTGCGGCACTCCGGCGGCCTTGGCGCCCTCGACGAGGTTGACGCCCTGGGCCACCTCCCCTTCGAAATCGAAGCCGTCCGCGGTGATGCCGGGCATCTGCACGGAGAAGACGGCGCGGGCGCCCTCGGCGGCCCGGATCACGGAATCGCGGTCGTGGAGGTCGCCGGTGACCAGTTCGGCGCCGAGCGCCTCGACGGCCCTGGCACGGCCGGTGGCCGGGTCGCGCACCAGGGCGCGGACGGGAACCCCCGCCGCGAGCAGGGCGCGGGCGGTGGCCCCGCCCTGCCTGCCGGTGGCGCCGGTGACCAGGACGGGTGCGGAAGTTGCGGGCATGGTGCTTCCTCGGGTCGCTCGCCGAAACTAAACGGCGGGGTCCGCCGTTTACGTTCCGCTACGATACGGCGGGGCCCGCCACTTAACAATCCTGGAGGTGACGCCGTGCCCGAGCACCAGCGTGCGGACGCCCGACGCAACTACGCGCGCATCCTCGCCGTGGCCGGGGAGGAGGTCGCCGCCCGTGGCGCCCACGCCTCCCTCGAACAGATCGCCCGCACCGCGGGAGTCGGCTCGGCGACCGTGCGCCGGCACTTCCCCACCCGCCGCGCACTGCTGGAGGCGGTCTCCCGGAACCGGATCGAGGCCCTCGCCGTCCGCGCCCACGACCTGACCGGCCAGGGCGACAGCCGGGACGCGCTCCTGGAATGGCTGGACGACGTCGTCGCCTATTCCGTGTCCGCCCGGGGCCTGGCGGCGGCACTGGCCCACGACGGCCCGGTGCACGAGAACAGCTGCTCGGCGGCGCTGGAAGAGGCGGCAGGCCCGCTGCTGCACCGCGCCGCGCAGGACGGCGCGGTGGCCGCCGACGTCACCGTCGCCGACCTGATCACCCTGATCGTCGGCATCGTCCTGGCCACCGAGCACTACTCCGACCCCGGCACCCGGGCGACCCGCCTCTTCCGCTTGGCCGTGGCAGGCCTGAGCCCTGGTACCTCCTCGACCGCGACGGCTGGCGCAGCTCACGCGTCGACCGGATGACCGGCGTGTCCGCCCGGAGACGCTTCCCGCCGCGCGCGGCGCCCGACGCGGCAGCGTACCTACAGGAAGGTGCGGCGAGCCGGCTCCACCCGCACCGGGCGCGCTTCCTCGTGGGGAGGCGCTGTCAGGTACTGGCGCGAAGGCTGCTGTCGGCCGGCGCGACGGTCCCGCCGGCACCGGACACGGGGGAGCCGGACACGGAGGCGCCGGACACGGAGGGGCCGTGACCCGCGAGCGCCGCGCCGGGCGCGTACGGCTCGCTCACCGGGACCGCGCGACCGCCGCCCGCACCAATTCGGGCTGCGCTTCCAGCCGCTGCGCCGGTACGAGCACCGGTTCCCAGCATTTGGCGGTCCGCACGTAGCCGTGGATCACGGAGGCCATCGCCAGCAGGAGAAGCGGGCCGAACACCCACGGATGGTCGGCCATCGTCGTCGGCAGACAGCGGTACGACACCAGGAGCGCGGCGAAGACCGCCGCGCCATAGGCGGCCAGCCGGATTCCCGCCCGGTCCCAGCCGCGGTCGAACGAGCGGATCGCCGCTTCTGTCGTGAGCGAGAACACGACGCCGGCGATGAGGTCCACGCCGTAGTGGTAGCCGAACCCGAGCGTCGCGGTGAGGGTGGCTACCAGCCAGAAGGCACCGGCGTACCGCAGGAAGCGCGGGCCCTTGCGGGAGTGGATGAAGATGGCGGTGGCCCATGCCGCGTGCAGGCTGGGCATGCAGTTGCGCGGGGTGATTCCGTCGAAGCGCATCGGGTGCGGGGCACCGATCGGCGGCGGGGTGTTCGGCCACACATCGGCCAGCGCCCAGTGGCCGCCGTCCGCACCGTAGGCGAAGACCGGTCCGACCACCGGGAAGATCATGTAGATGCCCGGCCCGATGAGGCCGATGATCAGGAAGGTGCGCACCAGATGGTGGCGCGGGAAGCGCCGCTCGGCCGCCACATGGCGCAGCTGGTACACCGCGACGACGACCGCGGCGAGCGCGAGCTGTATGTAGATGTAGTCGAGGGCGTGGGTGCCGATCGGGCCCGAGGCCCTGACGATCCGGCCCACCTGCCACGACGGGTTGCCCAGCGCGTGATCGGCGGTCGCCGTGTACTGGTCGAGCACCATGGGGCGGGTCTTGGAGGTGATCAGCAGCCAGGTGTCGCCGGTCTTGCGGCCGGTCACCAGCAGCAGGCCGAGACCGACACCCTTGAGCAGCAGCGCGCGCTCCCGGCCGGTGCGGCGGGTGACGGCGATGACGGCGCAGCCCAGCAGCACCCACAGCGCGCCGTTGCCGAAGGCCGGCTTCGCGTCGGCCGCCCACCGCACCAGCAGGAAGACGATGTCGATGCCGACCGCGGCGCCGACCGCGATGAGCCGTTGCCGCCAGGTGAGCACCACCAGCATCAGACCCATGCTGGCGTACAGCAGGAAGCCCGACTTGGGGGCGAACACCACCTCTCGCGCCTGGCTGGTGAGCGGTCCCGGCAGGCCGTAGCGGCGTGCGGCGATCTCCAGCGCGATGAAGAATCCGAGGACCACCGCGCCCGCCGCGGCCCACAGGATCGCCCGCGGCCGGCGCCACCCGGCGGGCGTTGCGCTGCTGCTTATTCGCGAGAACACCCGCGATGCTATAGGTATCAATTGTCCGGCCGATGTGTGAGGTGTGCGCAGTAAGCCACCCTTCGGGCCGGATGGTCTGACGTTCCGGTGAAGGGCGGGCGACGATGGAGCCACCGCCGGGAGTCCGAACATGCTATCGGAGCGGCCCGTGGGCGTTCTGGCTGGTCACGGGGAGGCACGGCCACCGCACCGGGACGCGGCGGCCCCGGGCGTACGTCTGCCCGCCCGGAGGGATCCTCCGGGCGGGCAGCGGGTGGAACGTGACGGGCTCAGTCGTGGGTGTGGAAGATGTCCTTCGCCGCGTCCTTGGCCTTCTCGCCGGCCTGGCGGGCGTCGGCCTGGGCCTGCTCGGCGCGGCCTTCGGCCTCCAGGCGCTCGTTGCCGACGGCGTGGCCGATGGTCTCCTTCACCTTGCCCTTGGCCTCGTCGACCTTGGCGTGCGTCTTGCTGTTGTCACCCATGACGTCATGTCCCATTCGTAGTCGTGTGAGGGTCTGCGTGCGGTGGCCTCAATGGGAGGCCGGGCCGTTGCGCGTTCGAGGCCACCTCGGTGCCCGGGTGCGGTCCCGGGTCCGTGCGCCGCACCGGGCTCGCGCCCTGTCGGCTACCAGCGGTACCAGCGGCCCCGGCTGCCGTTGGAGCCGGTCGAGCGCACCAGGAATCCCAGCGCCCACAGGACCAGCACGATGATGCCGACCCACAAAAGCAATTTCACTGCGAAGCCCGCGCCGATAAGGATCAGCGCCAGCAGAAGAACAATGAGCAACGGTGCCATGATGATCAACCTCCGAAATGTCGCCTACCCCCGGATCAACCGGCCAATCCTTCAGATTCCCGAGGTTCTGGATGGAAAGACCGCCCGGTTTTTCACGGCGGGCGATCCGGTGGTGCCGAAGGGGGTGCCCTTCATTTGCGTCGGCGCCGTTCAAGCGCTTCGGCGACCTTCTTGACCGACTCCGGACTTTCAAACGTCGGGCGCCCGGACTTCTCGACGCCCGGCCCCGCGATGCGTCGGCCGGGCGGGACGGGGTATCGTCCGGCCACCGTACGAGGAGGACGGGACGTGACGGGGAGGTCGGTATGACGGGGCATGGTGCGGCGGTGTCCGCCCGGGCCGCCGAGGGCGGGGTGTGGCTGGTGCGGATCGCGGGCGAGTTCGACGACGGCCACACGGTGGAGATGGCGGACGCGCTCCAGCGGGGTCTGCACGCCGCAGGACGGCTCACCGTGGTGGACGCCTCGGACGTGGCCTTCGCGGACTCCTCGGTCCTGGACACCCTGCTGCGGGCCAGGGCCGAATACGCCGCTGCGGGCAGGCAGCTGGTGATCGCGGGCCCCAGCCTCGCCGTACGCCGGCTCCTCGACGTGACCGGTACGGCGTCGGCCTTCGTCGTGGCCGACAGCCTCCAGGCGGCGATGACGTATTGACGCCGCCACGCGCGCACCTTCGGGCCCCGGGAAGGGGGCGGGAATGGCGGCGCGGGAGCCGGGCATACGGGCATCTGTCGTGAACGGGGAAGAAGAAGGCGAGCAGTACGGCGCGGGTACGGGCAGCGGGCCCGACAGCGCCGCCGGGCCCCCTGCGGGAATTCCGGTGACCGGCCCGGACGGGATTCCGGCGCCCGGCACGGGAACCCGCGCGGACGGGATTCCGGCGTCCCCCACGGCGGCACCCGGGGAGGTGGTTCCGGTGCTCCATGCGAAGGCACCCGCGGCGGGAATTCCGCCGCCCGGCACGGAAGCCCGCACCGCGGGGATTCCGGCGACCAGCGCGGAAGCCCGCGCCGCCGTCCTGGCGGTGCTGGAGAGCCGCTTCGGCGGTCCCGGGAACGGCCGGCCGCAGGACGTGGTGGTGACGGACGTCCTCCTGGTCACCTCGGAGCTGGTCACCAACGCCCACCGGCACGGCGGCGGGCTGACCCATTTCACCGCCGAGGTCGTCGGGGACGCGCTGCGCCTGTGTGTCGGCGACGCGAGCCCCGTGTGTCCGGTCAGCCCGCCCGCGCCGGCCGTACCGGCGGAGATACCCCGGATCGGCGGCTACGGCTGGCAGATGGTGCGCCGGCTGGCCCGCGAGGTCACGGTCACCACCCACAGCGCCGGCAAGACCATCTCCGCCGTGCTCACGCTGACCTGAGGGGCGGCACCGCCGGACCCGTACGCCCCCCGCGTCCCGGTCCGGCGGCGCGCGGGGGCCGCAAGCGGGTTGGTTGCCAGAAAGACGCGGCATGCGGGATGGTTATTTGAAGACAGCAATTCCTTTGAGATGAGGTGAGGGATTCGCCCAGCGGGTCCTCAGCATATGGTTTCCACTCGCGCGCAGACCGGCGCCGGCGCACAGCACGGTTCGCTGTGGAACCACGCTCCCTACCCCGCCCTGGTCGCCGACCTCCAGGGCACTGTCGTGCTGTGCAACGACGCCGCCGGGGTGGTCCTGCCCGCGGCCCGGCCCGGAACACGTCTGGCTGACGTGGTCCCGTCCTGGCTGTCGGAGGCGCACGACGCCCTGCGGGTGCCCGGCGCGCGTGCCGGACAAGGGACCGGCGCACCGCTGTCGGGTGAGATCGCTGAGCGCAGCTTCGAGGCACATCCCAGCACGCAGGACGACGGCACGGTCGTGTGGTGGCTGGTGGACGACACCGACCACCGGCTGGCGCGGGAGGCCCTGCACATGGAGCGGGAGCGGACCGCGTTCCTGGCCGAGGCGTCCAGCACTCTGCTGTCCTCGCTGAACCTGGGGCGCTGCATGGACGTGGTCGCGCAGCTGGCCGCCGAGCACCTCGCCGACGCGGCGCTGGTGATCGCGCCGACGCGCGGGCGGCGGCTGCCGGTGGTGACCTGCCTGCGCGGCGGCAGCCCGGCGCTGTCCCACGAGCCGGTGGACCCGGACGAAGTGCCGGGTCTCGGCGAGGCGCTGCGCGGCTTCCCGCCGGTGCCCTCGCGGTGGATCGACCCCGGGGCGGCGCCGGACTGGCTGGTACCGGAGGGCTTCGGGCGTGTCGGCTCGATCGTGATCACCCCGCTGCCCGGTCACGGCGTCGCGGCCGGTGTCCTGGTCCTGCTGCGCCGTTCCGGCAGTGCGACCTTCACCGAGAGCGAGGAGGTCTTCGCCCGGCTGTTCGCCGCGCGGGCGGGAGCGGCGATGTCGGCCGCCCGGCTGTACGCGGAGCAGTCCTCGATCACCGAGGTCCTGATGCGGGAGCTGCTCCCGCCGTCGCTGCACCAGATCTCGGGGGTGGATTTCGCCGGCGGCTACCGGCCGTCGGCCGACCACGAGCGGGTCGGCGGGGACTTCTACGACGTCCACCCCGCCGTCATCGAGGGTGAGGCGTCGCTGATCGCGCTCGGGGACGTGTGCGGCAAGGGGCTGGAAGCCGCCGTGCTGACCGGCAAGATCCGCAACACCCTGCACGCCCTGCTGCCGATGGCCGACGACCACCAGCGGATGATCAGCCTGCTCAACACCGCGCTGCTCAATTCGCACCACACCCGCTTCGCGACCCTGGTCCTGGCCTCGGCCGTGCGCAAGGGCAGCGAGGTGGACCTGCGGCTGACCAGCGCCGGGCACCCGAGCCCGCTGATCGTCCGCGTGAGCAGCGAGGTGGAGGAGGCCGAGACCCGCGGCACCCTGGTGGGGGCCATGCCGAGCGCCCCCGCCCGGACCACCAGCCTCACCCTCGCGCCCGGGGAGTCCTGCGTGCTCTACACCGACGGGATCACCGAGGCGAAGGGCGGCCCGATGGGCGGTGCGCACTTCGGTGAGGAAAGGCTCCGGCGGGCGCTGTCGGAATGCGCCGGCATGCCGTCGGAGAGCATCGTCGAGCACATCCAGATGCTGACGTCCCAGTGGGTCGGCCAGGGCTCTCACGACGACATGGCCGTCGTCGTGATCTCCGCCCCCCGCACTCACCATCTCACCGCGGTGAACGGGCGGACTCGGGGCAGATTCACCGCATGAGTACGCGTACCCCACACCGTCCGTCCGGAGGCGCGGCGGTCCGGCAGGCGGCAGACGAGCTGTGGGAAGCCGTCTCGGTGTGCGACGAGTACGCCGCCACGGGCCTGGTGCTGCGCGCGCTGGAGGAGGGCGTCGATCCGGAGAGCCTGCTGCTGGACGTGATCGCGCCCGTGCAGGGCAGGGTCGGCGCGGAGTGGGCCGCCAACCGCCTCAGCGTGGCCGCGGAGCACGCCGCCACCGCCATCAGCGAACGGGCTGTCGCCGCGCTCGCCCTGCACCCCGCCGCCCGCACCGCCCCGACCCGGGGCAGGGTCACGGTGGCCTGCGTGGACGGGGAGTGGCACGCGCTGCCCGCCAGGCTGCTGGCCGAGGTCCTGCGACTGCGCGGCTGGCACGTGGACTACCTCGGCGCCCAGGTCCCGTCCCCGCACCTGATCGCCCATCTGCACCGCACGGACGCCGCCGTGGTAGCCCTCTCGGGCTCGATCGCGACCCGGCTGCCCGCCGCGCACGCCGCGATCATCGCCTGCCAGGCGGTCGGCGTCCCCGTACTCGTCGGGGGCGCCGCGTTCGGGCCCGACGGCCGTTACGCCCGGCTGCTCGGTGCCGACGACTGGGCTCCCGACGCGCGCGGCGCGGCCGACCGCCTCGCCCGGGGCCGGCTGCCCCGCCCGCGGCGCGACCACCAGCCGATCGAGGACCTGCCCCACCTGGCCGACCAGGAGTACACCATGGTCGCCCGCGGCAAGGGCTCGCTCGTACGGGCCGTCCTCGCCGGTCTGGAGGACGGCTTCCCCGCGATGCGGGCGTACAGCGCGCTCCAGCGGGAGCACACGGCGGAGGACCTCGCGCACATCGTGGACTTCCTCGCCACCGCGCTCTACCTCGGGGATGAGGAACTCTTCGCCTTGTTCATCTGCTGGACCGCGGAGATCCTGACCGCTCGCGGCGTACCCGCGCGGAGCCTGCCGCCGGCCCTGGACATCCTGGCCGGCGAGCTGAAGGACTTCCCGCGGGCCACCCGTGTTCTCGCACGCGGCACCGACGCGCTGGCCTCCGTCCTTCGGAGCGACACCCGTCGGACCGCCGCCGACCGCACCACCACCGGGAGGCAGGCATGACCACGATGCCGTCTGCGCACCTGCGCCTGACCACGGTCGACTCCGAGGACACCGTCCGCATCGAGCTGTACGGCGATCTCGACTACGACAACGCCGAAGTCCTGCTGGCCGCTGTCACCGCGAAGATCGCCGACAACCCGCGCCTTGGCCACCTGCACCTGCACTGCGCCGGGCTCGTCGACGTCGACACCATGGGGCTGTCCGTGCTGCTGATGATCCGCCGCCGGACCCGCCACGCGGGCGTACGCCTCCATCTGGACGACCGCACCGCGCAGTTGGACCGGCTGCTGGACGTCACCGGCAGCCTGGACTACCTCACGGCGCCCGCCGACGGCGCCGAGGAGTCCTCCCTCGCCGGCGGGAATCCCTCCAGCGCGGGCGGGGAGGCGCAGGCGGCCCGGCCCAGCGGTCCTGACAGCACCAGCTGACACCGCACGGGGCGGTCCGGCCGGCCGGCGCCGTCACCCTGGTCTGACCGCCGGGGCCCGACGGCCGCCGGGGCGGGTGTGGCACCGCGGGGCACCGGGCGCCGTCCTGGACACGGCGACGACGTCGGCGGGCCCCGCCGGCTGCGTCGGCGCCGTCACCCCGCCGTCCGCCGGTCAGAAGACGCGGAGCGCGATCTCGGCCGGGGCGGCGAGCAGTTCGGAGATCTCGTCGTCCAGCCGGACCAGCGAGAGGGACGCGCCGGCCATGTCGAGCGAGGTGCAGTATTCGCCGACGTAGCTGCGCCGGATCTCGATGCCGCGCTCGGCCAGCTGCTTGTGGGCCCGCCCGTACACCAGGTACAGCTCGCCTATCGGTGTGCCGCCGAGCCCGTTGACCATGAGCGCGACCGTGTCGCCCGAGGTGTACGGCAGGTCGTCCACCACCGCGGTGAGCAGTTCGCGCACCAGTTCGTCGGCCGGCTGGAGCTTCTCCCGGTTCCGGCCGGGCTCGCCGTGGATGCCGACGCCCATCTCGACCTCGTCGTCGGGCAGTTCGAACAGCGGGGAGCCCTTCGCCGGCGGGGTGCAGGCGGTGAGGGCCATGCCCATGGTGCGGGTGACGGCGTTGACCTTCTCGCCGATGCGGTACAGCTCGTCGAGGTCGGCGCCGCGCTCGGCGGCGGCGCAGACGGCCTTCATGACGAAGAAGTTGCCCGCCACCCCGCGCCGGCCGACGGTGTACGTCGAGTCCTGGACGGCCACGTCGTCGTCGACGAAGAGGGTACGGACGGCGTAGCCGTCGGCCTGCGACAGCTCCTCGGCCATCTCGAAGGCCATCCGGTCCCCGGTGTAGTTGTTGACCAGCAGCAGGACGCCCTTCGGGGAGGCGACCAGCTTGACCGTCTCGTAGACGAAGTCGGCCGGCGGGGCGGCGAACACGTCGCCGGGACAGGCCGCGTCGAGCATGCCCTTGCCGACGTTCATGACGTGCGCGGGCTCGTGGCCGGAGCCCGACCCCTGGACGACGGAGACCTTGTCCTCCCGCGGAGCGTCGGCGCGCATGATCAGGTTGTACTCGGGGACGTACCTGAGGGTGTCGGGGTTGGCCAGGGCCAGCCCCTCCAGCATCTGCGGGACGTAGTCCTTCGGGTCGTTGACGAATTTCTTCATGCCGTCGCTCCTGGTGCTGTCGGTGCGGGAGGTGTGGGACAGTCACGCGCGTCCCACTCGGCGGCGATGCGCTCCGCCATGACCGCGATCGCCACAGCGCCCGGGTCGGGCGAGCCGATGCTGCGCTCCCCCGTGTAGCTCTGGCGGCCACGCCTGGCCTGCATGGGCGTCGTCGCGTCGGCGGCGCTGCGCGCCGTCGTGGCGGCCAGCCGGGCGAGCTCCGCCCCGCTCGGCGCCGCCCCGCCGGCGGACAGCCGCTGCTCCACGGCGTCGGTCATCGGGATCAGCGCGTCCAGCAGCGTCTTGTCCCCGAGGTCGGACTTGCCGCGGGCCTTGATCCCTGCCGCCGCGGCCCGCAGCATCGCCACCGCGTCCGCGGCGTTCAGCTCGGGCCGGCCCTTGACGGCCGCCGCGGCCCGCAGGAAGGCGGTGCCCCACAGCGGGCCCGAGGTGCCGCCGACCCGCTTGGAGATCACCACGGCGACCTTCCGCAGGAAGGCGTCGGGCGGACCGTCGGCTTCGAGGGTGTGCCAGTCGGCGAGCACGATCTCGAAGCCGCGGGCGAGCGAGAAACCGAAGTCCCCGTCTCCCGCGACGGCGTCGAGGTCGCCGAAGGTCCCTTCGTTGTCGACCGAGGTGCTGGCGATGGTCCTGACGACGAAGGCGAGGTCGTCCACATGTGTCGATGGCATAGACATGGCTCTCTCCTGACTGCCGCGACGTCAGTTCTGACGGGGATGGGATACGGGGGGTGGCCCGGAGGCCGGCGGGTCGGACGTGGCGGGGACGCCGGGGACGCCCGCCTTGTCCGCCGTGAGCAGGAAGGCGAGGTCGGCGAATTCCACCCAGTGCCCCGGGTGCGCGCCGAGCGGGTCGTCCAGCACGTCGACGACCTTCTCCTCCGGGGGCGGGTCGCCGAGCGAGGTGACCACCAGGGCCGCCCCGGTGAAGTCCTCCTCGCGGGTGTAGGCGCTGGTCGTGACGGCGCAGACCAGTCCGGCGGCGAGCGCGGCCAGCATCCCGTTGCGGCTGTCCTCGATCGCGACCGCGTCGTCCGGGGAGACGCCGAGCTGCTGGAGGGCGTACGCGTAGATGTCGGGGGCGGGCTTCTTGCGCGGGACCACGTCCCCGGCGTACACGCCGAACCGCGGGGCCAGTTCGGGGCCCATGGCGAGTTCCAGCACGCTGCGGACGGAGGCCTCGGCCGAGGTGGAGGCGACGGCGAGCGTCCATCCGGCCTGGTGGGCCGCCGCGGCGACCCGCCGCACACCGGGCCGCGGCGGGATGGCCCCGCTGCGGATGATCCCGGTGTAGATCGCGGTCTTGCGCCGGTGCCAGCGGGCGACCTGCTCCTCGCGCGCGTCCGGGTCGGCGGGCAGTCCCGCGGCGGCGACGACGCCGGGCGTCAGCATCGCCCGCATCCGCTCCTTGCCGCCGCCGACCTTCACCATCCGCGCGTAGTCCGCCTCGCTCCACCGCACCGGCAGGCCGAACTCCTCGAACGTGGTGTTGAACGCGGGCAGGTGGCCGTAGCGCTCGGTGTCGGCGAGGACGCCGTCGCAGTCGAAGATCAGCGCGGGCACGGTGTCAGCCCGCCCGGCCGGCGCTGCCGAACAGCGTCATCAGGGAGCCGGCCAGGTCGATGACGTCCTGCCGGACGGACCGGAAGAGCGAGGGCGGGTCCCACTTCTGCCGCTCGGCGGCGGCGGTGAGGAAGGCCAGGTTCGACTTCATGAACGTCTCCTTGAGCGCGGTGGAGATGTTGACCTTCGCGCACCCCCGGGAGATCAGGTCGCGGAACTGCTCGTCGGACAGCCCGCTGCCGCCGTGCAGCGCGATCGGCACCGGATAGGCCGCGACCAGGTCGGACACCCGCTGCGCGTCGAGCACCGGTGCCTTCTTGTACGACCCGTGGGCGTTGCCGATGGCCGGCGCGAAGACGTCGACCCTCGTGGTCCGCAGGAAGTCCAGGGCGACCCCGAGATCCTGCTGCTCGGCGGCGCTGTCGCTGCCTATGCCGTCCTCGACGCCGGTGATCGACTCGATCTCGCCCTCGACGGCGGCCCCGAACCCGCGGGCCTCCGCGACGACCTCGGCGGTCTGCCGCATGTTCTCGGCGACCGGCAGCTCGGAGGCGTCGAAGAGCACCGAATTCCAGCCCTGCCGCAGGCACTCGGTGACGACCTCGCGCTCCGGGCAGTGGTCCAGGTGCAAGGTGACGGGCACCTCGATACCGGCGGTCATCGACGTCCACATCGCGTACAGGACGTCGCTGCCGATGGTCCTGACCGTCTTCACGGAGGTCTGCACGATCAGCGGCGACGACTTCTCCACGGCGGCGGCCAGTACGGCCTCCAGGGTGAGGTCGTTGACGACGTTGATCGCGGGTACGCCGTAGCGCTCGTCGAACGCTGCGGACAGGATCTCGGTCAGCGGTACAACAGCCACGACGCCTCCACGGTTCGCCCTTGCCGCTCCATTGGACCCCCGGGTACCGCCCCCCGCCACTTGGCGAGGGGGCGGCCGGGCGGCGGTGTGGGCCGGTCGGGTGAACGGGGGAAGCCGGGTTCCGGAAACGCGGGGATCCGCGGGCGCGGGTGCCCGCGGGGGC
>NZ_JAJSYW010000127.1:0-20279 GCF_036815005.1 Streptomyces sp. IBSBF 2435
GGCGGGTAGGGGTCGGGAAACGGGGTGGACATGGCACCCTCCAAAGAAGATCGCGTTCCGTTCGCACCCACGCGTACCCCGGTCCCGCGCACCCATGCGGCGCGCCCGGGCGGCGCCCGGCTCCCACCCGAACGGACCTGCCGGCCGCCGTCCGTACCCCGGCGGCCAACGCGGCCCGCCCCGGCGGGAGTCGGGCGCGCGCCCGCCGAGGAGCAGCGGCCGGACGTGCCGTCCCCGGCGGGCGGGAAGGCCGGCGGCGCAGTGGGATACCGGAAGAGTGCCGGCCGAGCCGTTGGAGCGGTCACAGGGCCGCCCCCGGCACGGGAGAGTGGTATGCGCGCCGGCCGGATATTCGCAGCCGCCCTCGCCCTGGCCGGGCCGGCGGTGCCGGCCGCACTGGCGGCACTGGTGGCACTGGCCGCCCCGGCGCCCGCTTCTGCGGCGGCCCCGGCCGACCCCTCCGGCTTCACCGCCACCCCGGCCACCGTCACTCCCGGTGAGATCGTCACCCTGCGTGCGACCGGCTGCGCGGGTCCCGCGACCGCGTCGGCGCCCGGCCTGTTCGGCGCGGTGGCCCTCGGCGCGGGCGGCGGCGCCGGGCAGAGCGCGACGGTCACCGCAGGGCGGTACGCGAGGCCAGGCGCGCACTACGACATCACCTTCGGCTGCGACGGCGGGCAGGGCACCGTGCCGCTGGCCGTCGAGGAGCGGGCCGCCGCCATGCCCGGCACGCTGCGGACCGGACTCGGCGGCGGCGTGACCGGCCCGGACTCGCTCAAGGTCGTGGCCGTCGGCGCGATGGTCGGCGTGACGGGCCTGGCCGTCGTACGCCGCCGCCGTCCGGCCTGCGCCTGACGGCCTGCGTGTGACGGCCCGCGCCTCGCGGCCTGAGCGTGAGGGCCTGCGCCTGACGGGCTGCGCCTGCGCCTGCCCCGGGACTGCCCCGGGGCCGCTCGGGTCGGGATATGCCGCCGAACGGGGCATACTGGCAGTAATGCCTATGAATCCTGCCGAAGCACATCCCGCGATTCGCCGCGCGGAAGCGGTCCGGTGACCGCAGGCCCGACCCCCGGAGCGAGTGCATGACAGCGCGTAACCGGTCGGTCCGCAGCGGCTACGACCCCAGGGTCGGGCCGCTCCTCGCCCTGGGACGGCCTCCGGAGACGGAGATCGGCCCGGGGGAGCGGCTGGCCATGAACGGCATGGGCAGCTTCGACTGGGACCTCGACCAGGGGGTGCTCGAACTCGACGAGGCCGCCCTGCGGGTCTTCGACCTGCGGCCCGGCGAATTCGACGGGCGGCCCGAGTCGCTGGTGCTGCGGGTCCCGCCCGAGGAGGGCGCCCGGGTGGACTACGCGCTCAGGAGAACGCTCCAGGCCGGCCGCCGCACCTACGGCAGCTACTTCCAGGTGACCCGCAGGGACGGCGCCAAGCAGTGGTCGCACACCCAGGGCACGATCCTGCGCGACAAGCGGGGCAACGCCTACCGCATCGTCGGCATCGTCAGGGACGCCACCGACGAGCTGACCCACACCCCCGACGTGCGCGTCAGCCGGCCGGCGGGGGAGCGGCAGAGCCTCGCCCCGATCGTCCGGCTCACCGCCGAGGCGCTGTCCCGCGCGGTGACCGTCGAGGAGGTCACCGCGGTGCTGACCGGCGCGGGCGGGCTTGAGCGCTTCGGCGCCGACGGACTGGCGCTCGGGCTGGTGGAGGGCGGCAATCTGCGGATCGCCGGGGTCAGCGGCGAGCCGGTGGCCGGGATGTCGGGGCTGTCCCCGCGCCGCCTGGACGGCGCGCTGCCGCTGGGCGAGGCCGTGATGACCCAGCGGCCGCGTTTCGTCAGCTCCTTCGCCGAGCTGGGAGAGCGGTTTCCCGCGGCCCTGCCGTATGTCGCGGCCATGGACGAGCTGAACGCCGCCGCTTTCCTGCCGCTGGTCGCCCAGGCCCGCTCCATCGGCGGTCTGGCGCTCTTCTACCGCTCCGGCGACGTCTTCACCCACACCCACCGCGAGCTGTGCGCGGCGCTCGCCGCGATCGTGGCGCAGTCCCTGCAGCGGGCGATGCTCTTCGACCGGGAGCGGGAGTTCGCCACCGGACTGCAGGCCGCGATGCTGCCCCGGGACGTACCGCGCTTCGACGGCGCCGACATCGCGGTCCGCTACCACACCGCGTCCAGCGGCCGGGAGGTCGGCGGCGACTGGTACGACGTGGTGGCGCTGCCGCAGAACCGGGTGGGCCTGGTCGTCGGCGACGTCCAGGGCCACGACACCCACGCCGCGGCCGTCATGGGCCAGCTGCGGATCGCGCTGCGCGCCTACGCGGCCGAGGGCCACCCGCCGTCGACCGTGCTGGCCAGGGCCTCCCGCTTCCTCGCGGAGCTGGACACCGAGCGCTTCGCGACCTGCGCGTACGCCGAACTCGACCTGACGGGCGGCTCGGTGCGCGCGGCCAGGGCCGGCCACCTCGGGCCGCTGGTGCGGCACACCGACGGCCGCACCGGCTGGCCCCATGTGCGCGGCGGCCTGCCGCTGGGCCTGGCCACCGCCTTGGACCTGCACGAATTCCCCGAGACCCGGCTCGATCTGGTGCCCGGCGAGACCCTGGTGTTCTGCACGGACGGGCTGGTCGAGGAACGCGACCTGGACATCACCATCGGGATGGAGGCGCTGGCCGCGGCGGTGCGGGACGGCCCCGACGAGGCCGAGGAGCTGGCCGACCACCTCGCGGACAACCTGTGGGAGCGCTGGGGTTCGCAGGACGACGTGGCTTTGCTGATCCTGCGCCGCGACCCCGACCCTGGCACCTCGCGGGCGCCCAGGATGCACTCCTACGTCCACCAGGCCGACCCCGAGGGGCTGGCCGACGCCCGCCTCGCGCTGCGCCAGGCGCTGGAGGCGTGGCAGCTCGCCGAGCTGGCCGACGATCTCGAAGTCGCCGCGGGCGAACTGCTGGTGAATGTGCTGCTGCACACCGAGGGCGGCGCCGTGATGACCCTTGAGGTGCTGCCCGAACCGGTCCGCCGGGTCCGGCTGACCGTGCAGGACCGCTCCAGCGTGTGGCCGCGCCGCCGCAGCCCCGGCGAGGCCGCCACCTCCGGCCGCGGGCTGCTGATGATCGAGGCGCTGGCCATCCACTGGGGTGTCGAGCCGCGGGGCGACGGCAAGGCCGTGTGGTGCGAGTTCGGCCCGGAGAGCCAGCGCAGCCTGCTCGGCTGACGGCCTCCCGCCGGCCGGCGCGGGACCGCCGGCCGGGCAGGAGGTGCGGGCGGTCAGCTGATGGTGATCGCCACGTCGTCGATGACGAACGACGTCTGGAGCTTGGAGCCTTCGGTCCCGGTGAATTTCAGCGTGATCGTCTGCCCGGCGTAGGCGCTCAGGTCGAAGGTGCGCTGGGTCCAGCCGGACGCCGCGTTGGCGTTGCTGTACGTCGCCGGGGTGCTCAGGACGGTGCCTGAGGAGTTCAGCACCTGCACCTTGAGGGTGTCGTACGCCGTGCTGCCGGTCTCCGCGGTGTCGATGTGCAGCCAGAAGGAGAGCCGGGCCGAGCAGCCGGACGGGATGGTGACCGACTGGGAGACCGTGTCGGTGGTCGCGGTGCCGTAGCCGTCGAGCCACGCCTTGTAGGAGCCGGCGTGCGCGGGCTCGCCGCTGCTGTTGTTGATCACTCCGCTGCTCGCCGACCACGAGGAAGCGCCGGACTCGAAGCCGGGGTTGGCCAGCAGCTGGCCGCCGGTGCAGCTGCCGCCACCGCCGGTGGTGCCGCCGGTCGGCGGTGTGGTGGGCGGTGTGGTGCTGCCGGAACCGGACAGCCAGGCGGTGGCGTTGAGCGCCAGCGCCGCGTCGGTGCCGGCCGGGTCGTTCCAGCCGTCGTAGAGGGTGTTGCCCGACTGACCGGTGCCGTCGTCGGCGGGCGAGCTGTCGCCCCAGATCGCCACCCGGCCGCTGCCGAAGGTGCTGGTGACGAAGAAGGCGCCGCTGTTGCCCGACGAACCGGTGTGGTAGAGCAGGCCCTTGACGTTCGGGTTGTCGGCCGGCTTGAGGGTGAACGTGGTGCCGTCGCGCAGGATGCTGCCGGTGACCGTGCCGAACGGGCCGTGCAGCACCGGGTCGGAGGAGCTGCTGATCGCCCGCGGGTTGTCGGTGCTGATGTCGAGCAGGTCGACCGAGAAGCCGAACGGGTCGGTGTTGTCCACCCCGTTGCTGGTCAGCAGGTCGTTGATCACGCACGGCGAGTCGCAGCCGTCGTTGTTGCGGTCGCTGTTGTTGTGGTCCGAGATCAGGAATAGGCCGCCGCCGTTCTTCACGAAGGTCATGACGGCGGTCTTCTCCGCGGCGCTGAGCTTCACGTTGGGCTCGGTCAGCACGAAGGTGTTGAAGTTGCTCAGGTCCTGCGCGTTGGAGCTGTTGCCGTAGGTGATGGTCCGTCCGGACGGCAGCGTGTTGAGGCTGTAGCCGCCGGCCTTCTGCAGGGCGACGCCCCACGAGGACAGCGCGCCGGTCCAGTCGGTCTCGGCGTTCGGTGTGGAGTCCTGGCCGAGCGGATCGGGCTGGCTGGTGCTGATGATCCAGTCGGCGTTGCCGGCCGTCTCGGCCTTGGTGTTGTCGAACAGCACACGATGAGTCGCTGCCGCAGCCGCGGCCGGCGCCGCGGCGCCGGCCGGTGCGGCCTGCGCGCTGCCGGTGGCGACACCGGCCGCGGCCAGGGCGATCACGCCCAGTGCCGCGGTCGCGCCGAGCGCGATCCTGCTGCGGGACATACGTGGACCAGGCATCCGTCAACCTCCATGTGGGGGGCGGTGGGTGGGGTGCGGGAATCGATTCTGCGCGCGTAGAAGCTGTGGCTGATGTGACGGACGTTACGGGCGGATGAACGCTCCAGGTCAACTGGTCGCCGTCCCCGCGCCGCCGGCCGATGAATCACCCGGACGGTGTAACGACGGGGTGCCGGGTTGCGCCGGGCGGGTGCCGTCCGCCGCCGCCCGGCCGCAGCACCGCCGCCCGGCGCCGGGGCGGGGGCAGGATGGCGGCGCAGCCGCATGGACCCGGCCGCCGCGGGTACCCGCGCCTCGTGGGCGCCCGGCCCGCGCGCCCGCCCGGCCGGCCCGCGGCACGAGGAGGAGCAGCATGCCGATCGCCACCGTGAACCCCGCGACCGGGGAGACCGTCCGCACGTTCGACGCACTCGACGCGGACGGGGTCGACCAGCGGATCACCGCCGCGCACCGCGCGTTCCGCGGCTGGCGCGAGACCGACTTCGGCACCAGGGCCCGGCTGCTGCACGCCGCCGCCGACCTGCTCGACAAGGAGCGGGACGAGATCGCCCGCGTCATGACCACCGAGATGGGCAAGACGCTGGCCGCGGCCCGCGCGGAGGCGGCCAAGTGCGCCAAGTCGATGCACTGGTACGCCGCCCACGCCGAGGACCTGCTCGCCGACGAGCACCCGGCCGCCGCCGACGTCGAGGACAGCGGCGCCACGCGCGCGTACGTCCGCTACCGGCCGCTCGGGGTGGTGCTCGCGGTGATGCCGTGGAATTTCCCGCTCTGGCAGGTGATCAGATTCGCCGCCCCCGCGCTGATGGCGGGGAACGTCGGGCTGCTCAAGCACGCCTCCAACGTCCCGCAGACCGCGCTCTACCTCGGCGGGCTGTTCCACCGGGCCGGCTTCCCCGAGGGCTGCTTCCAGACGCTGCTGGTCGGCTCCGGCGCGATCGAGGACGTCCTGCGCGACCCGCGGGTGGCCGCCGCCACCCTCACCGGCAGCGAGGGCGCGGGCCGCGCGGTGGCCGCGATCGCGGGCGACGAGGTCAAGAAGACGGTGCTGGAACTCGGCGGCAGCGACCCCTTCGTGGTGATGCCGTCGGCCGCGGACGACCTGGACCGCGCGGTTGAGGCCGCCGTCACCGCCCGGGTGCAGAACAACGGCCAGTCCTGCATCGCCGCCAAGCGCTTCATCGTCCACACCGACATCCACGACGCCTTCGCCGAGCGCTTCACCCGGGCGATGAGCGCCCTGCGGGTCGGCGATCCGACGACACCGTCCACCGACGTCGGCCCGCTGGCCACCGAGCAGGGCAGGGCCGACCTGGAGGAGCTGGTCGAGGACGCGCTCGCCAAGGGGGCGCAGGCGCTGTGCGGGGCCCGCCGCCCCAAGGCGCTGCCGCCCGGCTGGTACTACGAGCCGACCGTGCTCACCGGGGTCACCGAGCGGATGCGCATCCACCGCGAGGAGGCGTTCGGCCCGGTGGCCACCCTCTACCGGGTGGCGGACCTGGACGCCGCCGTCGCGCTGGCCAACGACACGCCTTTCGGCCTGAGTTCCAATGTGTGGACCACCGACCAGGACGAGCAGCGCCGCTTCGTCCGTGACCTGGAGGCGGGCGGGGTGTTCTTCAACGGCATGACCGCCTCGCACCCGGCGCTGCCCTTCGGCGGGGTCAAGCGCTCCGGCTACGGCCGCGAGCTGTCCGCGCACGGGATCCGCGAGTTCTGCAACATCACCACCGTCTGGTACGGCCGCTGATCCCGGACACCACTGCATTGTCATGTACATCTGCCTCCCCGTGGGGAGTCGTCTTCACCCATGGGGAGGCAGAATCATTGGCGCCCGAGGCCGGACGGCCTCAGGCCGGGCCTGTCAGGTGACCGTCCAGACGAAGGCCGCGGTGTCGGCCGCGCCCTGCCCGTCCGAGGCCGTCACACTGACCGTGCTGGTCCCCTTCGCCGTCGGGGTGCCCGAGATCACTCCGTCCTTGCCGATGCTCAGCCCGGCCGGCAGCCCGGTCGCGGTGAAGACCGGGGCGGCGCCGCCCGTCGCCTTCGCGGTGACCGCGAGCCGCGCCGGGGTGCCCGCCGGGCTGCTCATGCCGTGTGGGTTGGCCACGGTGACCGAGGCCGCCGAGGTGGTCGCCGCGCCGACGGTGTTCGCGTTCATCGCGGTCGCCACGTTCAGCGTCCCGGCGAGCGGCAGGTTCCGGGACGAGTCGCCGACCAGGATCTGGTAACCGCCCGCCGCCGTCGTCCACTTGCTCGTGGCGGTGTTCCAGTAGGCCAGGTCGTGCGCGGTCACGGTGAAGGACACCTTCGCACTCGCCCCCGGCTGCAGGTCCACCCGCTGGAAGCCCTTGAGCTGCTTGGCGGGTTCGCCCGTGGAGGCCGGGTCGCCGACGTAGAGCTGGGCGATCTCGGCGCCCGCCCGGGTGCCGGTGTTGGTGACGGTCGCGCTCACCGTGGCATTGCCGCTGCCGTCCAGCGCCCCCACCTGGAGCCCGGAGAATCCGAAGGTGGTGTAGGACAGGCCGAACCCGAACGGGAACAGCGGGGTGATGTTCTGCGCGTCGTACCAGCGGTAGCCGACCTTGAGGCCCTCGCTGTACTGCACATTGCCGTTGCCCGGCCACTGCGCCGTGGTGTGCGCCGGCACGTCGTTGAGGGACGCGGGGAAGGTGACCGGCAGCTTGCCCGACGGGTTGACGTCGCCGAACAGCAGTGCGGCGAGGGAGTTGCCGACCTCCTGGCCCGCGTACCACTCCTCGATCACGCCCTTGACCTGCCCGAGCCACGGCATGGTGACCGCGGAGCCGGTGTTGAGCACCACGATGGTGTTCGGGTTGGCCGCGGCCACCTGCGTGATCAGCTGGTTCTGCGTGTCGGGCAGGTCGATGCCGGTCAGGTCGGTGCCCTCGTTCTCGCCGTAACCGACCGCGACGACCGCGACATTGGCGTTGCGGGCCGCGGTCACGGCCGCGTTGATGTCGGTGCCGTCGTTGTAGGTGACGGCGCTGTCCGAGCCCATCCGGTTCTGCAGCGCGGTCAGCGGCGAGACCGTGCCCGAACTCGTCGCCGTGGCACTGCCGCCGCCGACACTGCGCACGCCGGCGCCGCCGTCGGGGCCGATCACCGCGATGGAGTGGGTGGTGGCCGTGGACAGCGGCAGCACACCGGTGTTCTTGAGCAGGACGCTGCCCTGCTCGGCGACCTGGCGGGCCGTCGCCTGGTGCGCCGGGGTGGTCACCACGGAGTTGCGGTCACCGGTCTTGTGCTTCTCGAACAGGCCGAAGGCGAACATCTGCGTGAGCACCCGGCTGACCATGGTGTTCAGCGTCGCCTGGCTGACGGTGCCGTTGGCGAGCGCCTGGGCCAGGAAGTCGGCGTAGAAGTAGCCGCCCGGCATCTCGATGGTCATGCCGTTGTTCGCCGAGTCGACCGTGGAGTGCGCGCCGCCCCAGTCGCTGGTGACGAAGCCGCCGAAGCCGGCTTGCTGGTAGAGCGCGTTGTTCAGCAGGTTGGCGTTCTGGCACGCGTAGACCCCGTTGACGGTGGAGTAGGCGCACATCACCGAGGCCGACGCGCCCTTGCCCACCGCCGCCTGGAAGGCCGGTAGGTAGATCTCCTGCAAGGTGCGCTGGTCGATGATCGCGTTGTCCTGGGGCCCGTTGCGGTTGGTCTCCTGGTTGTAGACCGCCACGTGCTTGGCCTCGGCCATCACGCCCTGGCTCTGGAGGCCCTGGATGCTCGCGGTGGCCATCTGGCCGGCCAGGAAGGGGTCCTCGCTGTAAGTCTCGAAGGCCCGGCCCCAGCGCGGGTCACGCACGATGTTCATCGTCGGGCCGAGCGCCACATCCGCGCCCTTGCCCGCGAATTCGGCGCCGGCGACCGTGCCGTAGCTCTTCTGGAGAGCGGTGTCCCAGGTCGCCGCGGACGACACCGCGGACGGCAGCTGGGTGACCCCGCCGAAGCCGTCGCCGACCCCGCTCGGGCCGTCGTGGAAGCCCATCGCCGGGATGCACAGCGACGGGATCGCCGACATGTCGCCGATGTACGGCTGGGTGGCGCCGTTGCCGTGCAGCATCTGGATCTTCTGCGCCTGCGTCATCTGCGCCAGCAGCTGGGCGACCCGGGTGGCCACCGGGGCGGTCGAGCCGACCCACGGGCAGTCACCGGTGCCGCCGCCCGGCGGGGTCGTGGCGTCGCCCGGGGTGAGCAGGGTGAAGTCCCACAGCGAGTAGCCGTACTGGGTGGCCCGCGCGGTGCCGTACATCCGCACGTAGCGGCCGGTCGCGGTGAAGGAGTGCGTCTCGGTGCCGCCGGGGCCCGCCGTCGTGGAGTAGACGGTGTTCCACGTGCTGCCGTTGTCCGACACCTGGATCTGGTACGCCGTCGCGTAGGCGGCCTCCCAGGTCAGGCTCACCCCGCAGACCTGCTGCGAGGAGCCGAGGTCCACCTGCACCCACTGCGGGTCGGCGGCGGCGCTGGACCAGCGGGTGCCGGGGTCGCCGTCGAAGGCCGCGGAGGCGGGGGTGCCGGCGTTCTCCGTGGAGGAGGCGGTGGCGGGCTTGCCGATGCCCGCGGTGGTGTTGCCGCAGGCCGTCGGCTGGGTGCCGCCCGAACCGCCCCAGACCTGGAACTCCCACAGCGAGTAGCCGTACGCGGTGGCGCGCGCGGTGCCGTACATCCGCACGTAGCGCCCGGTGCCGGTGACGTTCAGGGTCTGGGTGCCGCCGGTGGCGGTCGTGGTGCTGTAGACGTCGGTCCAGCTGGTGCCGTTCGCCGAGGTCTGGATCTTGAAGGCCGTGGCGTAGGCGGCCTCCCAGTTCAGCACGACCTTGCTGATCGGCTGCGAGGAGCCGAGGTCGACCTGGAGCCACTGCGGGTCGGTGAAGGCGCTGGACCAGCGGGTGCCGGTGTTGCCGTCGACGGCCGCCGAGGCGGCGGTGCCCGCGTTCTCCGCGGACGAGGCGGTGGCCGGCTTGCCCTGCGAGAGCAGCACCGGGTCGGCGGCGCGGGCGATCCTGGGCGTGCCGACCAGGGCCAGCGCGACGACCAGGACGAAGCCGATGACAGCGGCGAGCCGCGACTGGGCGGCGGTCAGCCGTCGTCGTCGTAGGGGCGGGGGAGTGCGATAGGAGGCTTGCAGCATGGAAGTCGCCTCTCTCACCCGGCGGCGGGGGCGCCGCCGGAGGTGGTGGGGGGAAGAGTGGATGCCCGGGTCCCGTACCGCGTGGGACCCGGGCATCCGGGCGATCGTGCGTTACTGCGAGACGCGCACGTAGTCGATCAGCATGCGCTGCGGGAAGACCGTGCTGGCGTCCGGAGCGCCGGGCCAGTCACCGCCCACCGCGTTGTTGAGGATGATGTAGAACGGGTGGTCGTACACCCACGGACCCCGGGTGGCCTCCACCGTCGCCTTGTCGGCGGTGAAGAAGGCGTGGCCGTCCACCGAGAAGGTCATGTGGGTGGAGTCCCAGTCCACGGCGTAGGTGTGGAAGTCCGACGCGAAGTCGGAGCCGGCCAGGGTGTAGGGGGACCCGTAGCCGTTGCCGCCGTTGTATGCGGGGGCGTGCAGCGTGGAGTACACCGAGTCCGCGACCTTGCCGACGTGCTCCATGATGTCGATCTCGCCGGAGTTCGGCCACGGGGTGCCGGTCTTGAAGTTGGACCCCAGCATCCAGAACGCGGGCCACAGGCCCTGCGTGCCGGACACCTTGATCCGCGCCTCGACGTGTCCGTAGGTGAAGTTGAAGTGGTCGGAGGTGTTGATCCGGCCCGAGGTGTACTGGCCGTTGGCCTCCTTCCTGGCCTCGATGACCAGGTTGCCGGCACCGTCCATGGTGGTGTTGGCGCCGTTGGTGTAGGTCTCCAGCTCGCCGTTCTGGCCGTTGCCGGTGTCCTGGGTCCACTTGCCGGTGTCCGGCTTGGTGCCGGCCGCGCCGTTGAACTCGTCGCTCCACACCAGGTGCTCGGGGTTGCCCGGGTTCGGCGGCGCGGCGGGCGGCGCGGTGGGGTTGCCGCCGGTGCCGTAGACGTCGAAGGTCCACAGCGAGTAGCCGTAGCCGTTGCTGCGCGCGGTGCCGTACATCCGCACGTAGCGCCCGTTGCCGTCCACGTTCAGGGTCTCCTTGAAGCCCTTGCCCGTGGTGGTGGAGTAGATGCTGGTCCAGTTGGTGCCGTCGGCCGACGTCTGGATCTGGTAGGCGACCGCGTAGGCCGGGTCCCACTGCAGGACGACCTGGCTGATGTGCGCGGTCGCGCCGAGGTCCACCGCGATCCAGCCCGGGTCGACCCAGCCGTTGGAGTCACTGGTCGCCCAGCGGGTCGCCGGGTCCTCGTCGAAGGCCTTGGACGGCGTGCAGCCGGTGCAGCTGTTGGCGTCCTGGTACGTCGAGGCGGTGGCGGGCTTGTTGTACGACAGCAGCTTCGCGCCGGTGGGCGGCGGGGTGGTGGTACCGCCCGTGCCGCCGCCGGTGGTGGTGCCGCCGGTGAAGACCTGGAACTCCCACAGCGAGTAGCCGTAGGCGGTGGCGCGCTGGGTGCCGTAGACCCGGATGTAGCGGCCGGTGCCGGTGAGCGTGATCAGCTCGGTGGCGCCGGGGCCCGTGGTGGTGGAGTAGGCGTTGGTCCAGTCGGTGCCGTTGGCCGAGACCTGGATCTGGTAGGCCTTGGCGTAGGCGTTCTCCCAGCTGAGCTGGACGCCGCAGATGTTCTGCGACGAGCCGAGGTCGACCTGGAGCCACTGCGGGTCGGCCGCGGCGCTGGACCAGCGGGTGCCGTTGTTTCCGTCCACCGCGGAGGAGGCCGGGGTGCCGGCGTTCTCGGTGGAGGAGGCCGTGGCGGTCTTGTTCAGCGCCGCGTTGACGGTGCCGCAGGCGGAGTTGCCGGCGCCCGTGCTGCCGTAGACCTGGAACTCCCACAGCGAGTAGCCGTACTGGGTGGCGCGGACCGTTCCGTACAACCGGACATAGCGCCCGGAACCGTTTACGGTGAGCGTCTGGTTGCCGCCGGTGGCGGTCGTGGTGGAGTAGATGTCGGTCCAGTTGGTGCCGTCCGCCGAGGTCTGGATCTTGAAGGCCTTGGCGTAGGCGGTCTCCCAGTTGAGGGTGACCGACGAGATGGTGTCGGTGGCGCCGAGGTCGACCTGGAGCCACTGCGGGTCGGCGGCGGCGCTCGACCAGCGGGTGCCGGTGTTGCCGTCGACGGCGGCCGAGGCGGGGGTCCCGGCGTTCTCCGTGGAGGAGGAGGTGGCGGTTCTGCCCTGCGAGAGCAGGGTGCCCGCGGCCTTGGCCGGGCTCTGGGTGACCGCGAGGGCGAACGCCGCGAGCACGGCCGCGACGAACGCGAAGACAAGTGAGCGGGGGAAGCGTCTGGACAGATGTGGGGGGTTGCCGGTCACGGCGTCTCCTGGGTGCGTGTGAGAGCGCTCTCTGGTTGCTGTGATGATTACGGCGCTGTTGCTGACGCGTCAAGAAAGTGAACGAAATTGGTACGGCTGTTTCGGCGCGCTGCAGCTTGCTGACGAGCTCCGAACGATCAGCGAACTCCTTGCCCTCATAGACGAGTTATGCGGCATTTCGCTGAGTGCAAGATCTTGACGCGCCGTCCGCTCCCGTTGTCGCGCGCTTGCGCGCGCCGGACACCGCTTCCTCCTCCGCGGAGATCGAGGTGCCAGGCCCTAGGCTGGCCGGGCCAGTGAGATCGCCAGGAGCGGGAAGGCCCATGGGATGCCTGACGTACCAGAACCCATGGTCAAGCTCGTCCGCTGGACCGCGGAGCCCGCCGCCGCGCAGATTCTGCGGTCCACCGCGGCGGCCGTCCTCTCCTATGTGGTCGCCCTGTGGCTCACCCCGCAGCCGGCGCCGCTGACCGCACCGCTCACCGCGCTGCTGGTGGTCCAGGTGACGCTGTACTCCACGCTCACCACCGGTATCAACCGGGTCAACGCGGTGATCGCCGGGGTGCTGATCGCCATCGGTTTCAGCACCCTGGTGGGGCTGAGCTGGTGGAGTCTCGGCCTGACGATCCTGACCTCGCTGGTGATCGGCCGCTTCGTGCGGGCCGGCGAGTTCGTGATCGAGGTGGCGATCAGCGCGATGCTGGTGCTCGGGGTGACCCGGGTCGCCAACACCGCCTGGGACCGGATCTTCGAGACGCTGATCGGTGCCGCGGTCGGGCTGCTGTTCAATCTGCTCTTCGCCCCGCCGGTCTGGGTGCAGTCCGCGGGCGGGTCGATCGAGTCACTGGCCCGCCGGATGGGCGGGCTCTTCAGGGACATGGGCGGCGAGGTCGCCGGGCACCTGCCGGTCGAGCGTGCCGCCTCCCGCTTGCACGAGGCGCGCCGCGTCGACCACGCCATTGTCGAAGTGGACGCCTCGCTCCGGCAGGCCGAGGACAGCCTGCGGTGGAATCCGCGGGTGCGTGAGGGAGCGCTCTCCCGGATCGTGCTGCGGACCGGTCTGGACACCCTGGAGATCTGCGCGGTGGTGCTCAGGGTGATGTCCCGTACGCTCACCGACCTCGCCAAGCAGCGCACCGACGAGGAGCTGTTCCCCGACGACGTGGCGGGCGAGCTGGAGATACTGTTCGATCATGTCGCGTATGCGATCGAGAGCTTCGCGGTACTGATCACCAGTCAGGTTTCGGCCAACGCGCAGACCGCGGAGGACCGGCTCGCGCAGGCGCTCACCGACAGCGCACTGAGCCGGGACCGGATCGCCGACATGCTGCTGCTCAAGGTGCAGGAGCACCCCCGGCAGTGGCAGCTGCACGGCGCCCTGCTGGCCGAGGTGGACCGGATCCTGGACGAGCTGGCGGTGGAGAAGCGCTCCGAGCGGCTGGTGGAGGAGCTGGACCGGTACGGCAGCGAGGCCAGTGAGCGGCACCCCCGGCTGCAGATGATCAAGCGCCGGCTGAGCGACAGCGGCGTCTACCGGCGCTCCTCCCGGGTGGTCCGCGGCGCCTTCAAGTAGCCCGCGGGGCCGGCCCGGCGGGCCGCCGCGCGACCCCGGTCCGGCCCGGTGCGGGCCGCCCGGTCCGGCCCGGTGCGGGCCGCCCGGGCGGCCCGGCGCGCCGGCTTTCCTTGTGCGCGCATGAATCGTTGCCTGCCGAGGCGTAGACGCCGCCGTAGCGCGTCTGTAACACTCTGCCAACACGTACGCAAATAATGAGCAGAACAGCGATGGATCTGCATGGGATGAGCGCAACTTCATATGCTCATCCCGCACGTTTCGGATAGTCCGTCTCGCCCTTCCCCTGATCTTCCCCACACGACACAGAGGGACGTTATGAGAACGAAGCGCTCGATTCCACGGCTGCTGGCGGGGGTGGTCGCCACCAGCCTGCTGGTGCTGGGCGGTTCCGCCCTGCCCGCCATGGCCGCGGCCGTGCCGGACCTCGCCGCCGGCAAGGCGGCCTCGGCCAGCAGCACCAGCGGCAAGAACACCGCCGACCGGCTCAACGACGGCGACCAGAGCTCCTACTGGGAGAGTTCGGGCAGCGCCCTGCCCCAGTGGGCGCAGGTCAACCTGGGCAGCAGCACCCTGATCGACAAGGTGCAGCTCAAGGTGCCCGCCTCCTGGAGCGCGCGCACCGAGACGCTGGCGCTGCAGGCCAGTGACGACGGCACGCTGTTCTCCACGGTCGTCGGCTCGGCGGCCTATACCTTCACCCCCGCCAAGGGCAACACGGTCACGATCAGCTTCCCGGCCACCAAGGCGCACTACCTGCGCGCCGACGTGTCGGCGAACTCCGCGGGCAAGACCGCGCAGCTCTCCGAGCTGACCGTGCAGGCCGCCGCTGCCGCCACGGACAACCTGGCCGCCGGCAAGCCGACCGCCGAGTCCGGGCACTCCGACGTCTACGGCTCGGGCAACGCGGTCGACGGCGACGCCAACACCTACTGGGAGAGCACCAACAACGCCTTCCCGCAGTGGCTCAGGGTCGACCTCGGCTCCGCGGTGCCGGTCAACAAGGTGGTGCTGAAGCTCCCGCCCGCCACCGCGTGGGCGACCCGTACCCAGACGCTCGCCGTCCAGGGCAGCACCAACGGCTCGACCTTCAACGACCTGGTCGCGTCCACGGGTTACTCCTTCAACCCGTCCAGCGGCAACACGGTGACCATCACCTTCAACACCGCCACCACCCGGTACGTCCGGCTGAACATCACCGGCAACACCGGCTGGCCGGCCGGCCAGATATCCGAGTTCGAGGTCTACGGCCCCGCCACCGGTGACGTCACCGCCCCCTCGGCGCCGGCGAACCTGGCCTACACCCAGCCCGCCTCCGGCCAGGTCAAGCTGACCTGGAGCGCGGCGACCGACAACGTCGGCGTCACGGGCTACGACATCTACGCCAACGGCCAGCTGCGCACCTCGGTCGCCGGCAATGTCCTCACCTACACCGACAGCCAGCCCGACACGGCGACGGTGGCGTACTACGTACGGGCCAAGGACGCCGCGGGCAACCAGTCGGCGAACAGCAACACCGTCACCCGTACCGGCACCTCCGGCGACACACAGGCGCCCACCGCGCCCGGCAACCTGGCCTACACCCAGCCCGCCTCCGGCCAGATCAAGCTGACCTGGAGCGCGTCGAGCGACAACACGGCCGTCACCGGCTACGAGGTGTTCGCCAACGGCAGCAAGATCGCCACCACCAACGGCAGCACCCTCACCTACACCGACAACCAGCCGGCCACCGCCACCGTGGCGTACTTCGTCCGCGCGGTCGACGCGGCCGGCAACGAGTCGGGCAACAGCAACACGGTGACCCGCAACGGCACCACCCCGCCCACCGGCGGCACCAACCAGGCGGTTGGCAAGCCGATCACCGCCACCTCCACGGTGCAGACCTTCGTCGCGGCCAACGCCAACGACGACGACCTGACCACGTACTGGGAGGGCAGCGGCACCAGCTCGCTGACCGTCTCGCTGGGCTCGAACGTCGACACCAGCTCGGTCGTGGTCAAGCTCAACCCGAGCGGCGCCTGGGGCGCGCGCACCCAGACCATCGAGGTCCAGGGCCGCGAGCAGAGCGCGAGCGGCTTCACCCAGCTGGTCGCGCCGAAGAGCTACAGCTTCGACCCGGCCTCCGGCAACTCGGTGTCCATCCCGGTCACCTCGCGGATCGCCGACGTCCGGCTGGTCTTCAGCAGCAACTCGGGCGCCGGTGGCGGCCAGGTCGCTGAATTCCAGGTCATCGGCGTCCCCGGCCCGAACCCGGACCTCACCGTGACCGGCCTGACCGCGTCGCCCGCCGCCCCGGTGGAGACCGACCCGATCACGCTCAGCGCGACGGTGAAGAACGCCGGCACCAACGCCTCGCCGGCCACCAGCGTCAACCTCTACCTCGGCACCGTCAAGGTCGGCACCGCGAACGTCGGCGCACTGGCCGCCGGCGCGAGCAGCACCGTGACGGCGAACATCGGCGCCAAGGACGCGGGCAGCTACCAGCTGACCGCCAAGGTCGACGAGGCCAACGCGGTCGTCGAGCAGAACGAGACCAACAACACCTACACCAACCCCACCGCTCTGGTGGTCAAGCCGGTCGACACCTCCGACCTGGTCGCCTCGCCGGTGGCCTGGTCGCCGGGCAACCCGTCGGCGGGCAACAACGTCGCCTTCTCGGTGGCGATCAAGAACCAGGGCACCATCGCCTCCGCGTCCGGCGCGCACAACATCACGCTGACCGTCGCGGACGCCACCACCGGCAGCGTCGTCAAGACGCTCACCGGCTCCTACAGCGGCGCCATCGCGGCCGGGGCCACCACCAGCCCGGTCAGCCTGGGCAGCTGGACCGCGGTCAACGGCAAGTACACGGTCAAGACCGTGATCGCCGCGGACGCCAACGAGCTGTCGATCAAGCAGGCGAACAACACCAGCAGCCAGTCGCTCTTCGTGGGCCGCGGCGCCAACATGCCGTACGACACCTACGAGGCCGAGTCCGGTGTGCTGGCCGGCGGCGCGACGGTGCTCGGCCCGAACCGCACCATCGGCGACCCCGCCGGTGAGGCGTCGGGCCGCAAGGCGGTGCACCTGGCCGCCAACGGTGCCTCGGTGGAGATCACCACGCTGAACAGCACCAACACGCTGGTGACCCGCTTCAACATCCCGGACGGCACCGACTCGACGACGCTCGACATCTACGTCGACGGCACCTTCCTGAAGACCATCACCCTCACCTCGAAGTACGAGTGGCTGTACGGCGACGAGGCCAGCCCCGGCAACTCGCCCGGCGCGGGCGCCCCGCGCCACATCTACGACGAGGCCAACGTGCTGCTCGGGACCACCGTCCCGGCCGGCCACAAGATCCGGCTGCAGAAGGACGCGGCCAACTCCGCGGCCTACTACAACATCGACTCCATCGACCTGGAGCAGGCGACCGCGATCGCCAACCCGGACCCGACCAAGTACGTCGTGCCGGCCGGCTTCACCCAGCAGGACGTGCAGAACGCGCTGGACACCGCACGGCAGGACACCACCAAGCTCGGTGTCTACCTGCCCGCCGGTGACTACCAGACCTCCAGCAAGTTCAACGTATACGGTCGCGCGATCAACGTGATCGGCGCCGGCCCGTGGTTCAGCCGCTTCTACACCCCGACCGGGCAGGAGAACACCGACTCCGGCTTCCTGGCGTCCGCCAGCGGCACCAAGTTCAGCGGCTTCGGCATCTTCGGCAACTACACCAGCCGCATCGACGGCCCCGGCAAGCCGTGGGACCTGACCGGTGTGTCGAACATGACCATCGACAACGTGTGGATCGAGCACACCATCGTCGGCGTCTGGGGCACCAACGTCGACAACTCGACCATCACCAACCTGCGGATCCGCGACACCTTCGCCGACGGCGTCAACCTGACCAACGGCAGCAGCGGCAACACGGTCAGCAACATCGAGGCCAGGAGCACCGGCGACGACAGCTTCGCGCTCTTCCCGGCGATCGACCACACCAATGAGCAGGAAGTCAACAACACCTTCCAGAACCTCACGGTGAAGAACGTCTGGCGCGCGGCGGGCGTCGCGGTCTACGGCGGCGGCGGCAACACCTTCAGCAACCTCTACATCGCCGACAGCCTCACCTACCCGGGCATCACCATCGGGTCGCTCGCCTTCGGCGGCATCCCGGCGCTCGGGTTCGAGTCCACACCGCAGACCACCTTCTCCAACATCTCGCTGGCCAGGGACGGCGGTCACTTCTGGGGACAGCAGGCCTTCCCCGCGCTGTGGATCTTCTCCGCCGAGTTCAAGCTCCAGGGGCTGCGGATCAACAACGTCGACATCACCGATCCGACGTACGCGGGTGTGATGTTCCAGACCAAGTGGAACGGAAGCACCTCGCTCAACCCGATCAGCGACACGGTCTTCACCAACCTGTCGGTGACCGGCGCCCACAAGAGCGGAGACGCCTTCGACGCCAAGTCGGGCTTCGGACTGTGGGCCAACCCGCAGCCTGAGGCAGGACAGGGCCCGGCGGTCGGCTCGGTGACCATCAACGGGCTGCACGAGAGCGACAACGCGGTGGACATCCAGAACACCACCTCCACCTTCACCATCAACGTCAACAACTAGGGCCGCAGGCCAGAGGGGGGGGGGGGGGGGGGGGGGGGGGGGGGGGGGGGGGGGGGGGGCGCGGGGGGGGGGGGGGGGGGGGGGGGGGGGGGGGGGGGGGGGGGGGGGGGGGGGGCGCCCCCCCCCCCCCCCCCCCCCCCCCCCCCCCCCCCCCCCCCCCCCCCCCCCCCGGCCGCCCCCCCCCCCCCCCCCCCCCCCCCCCCCCCCCCTCCGCATGCCCTGACGGGCCGTGTGCCGCACGCACTTTGTATTCAGTCGCTGAACGCGGGGGCTTGACGGGGCATTGGTCTAGTCCTACGGTCACCGATGCGCCGACAGTCAGGTCGGCGTCCGCCGTTCATTCATCTGAATCGACGGACCGGGCTGTCCGCTACGGAAGGCCTCCCCCCATGCCACGACCGCGCATCGAGTTCAAGACACTCGGCGCCCTCACCGCAGTCCCCGCTCTGGCAGCCGGCCTGCTGCTCGCCACCGGCGCCCCCGCGCACGCCGCTGCCAACCCAGGACCGGGCTTCCCCGCGCAGTACGCCGCGCCCTACGCCGAGGTCTGGAACTCGCCGTCGGCGCTGACCAACGCCAAGAACGCCACCGGCGTCAAGTACTTCACCCTCGCCTTCGTCATCGACGGCGGCGGCTGCAACGCCACCTTCAACGGCGACACCTCCATCACCGACGCGAGCTGGACCTCCGCCATCAACAGCCTGCGGTCCGGCGGCGGCGACGTCATCGCGTCCTTCGGCGGCGCCTCGGGCACCGAGGAGGCCATCGCCTGTACGTCGGTCTCCGCCCTGGAGACGCAGTACAAGCGGGTCATCGACGGGCTCAACCTGACCCGGGTCGACTTCGACATCGAAGGGTCGGCGCTGAACAACACCGCCGCCAACGACCGCCGCAACACCGCGCTCGCCGACCTCCAGCAGCAGTACGCCGCCCAGGGAAAGCGGCTGGACGTCCAGTACACCCTGCCGGTCGACCCCAGCGGCCTGGAGTCCAACTCGCTCAGCCTGCTGAACAACGCCAAGAGCCACAACCTGAACGTCAACCTCGTCAACATCATGACGATGGACTACGGATCCGCCATGGACATGGGCAACGCCGCCATCAGCGCGGCACAGGGCCTGCACACCCAGCTCGGCCAGATCTGGAACACCAAGACCTCCGCGCAGCTGTGGGCGATGGAGGGCAACACCCCGATGATCGGCGTCAACGACACCTCCAGCGAGGTCTTCTCCACCTCCGACGCCCAGGACCTGGAGAACTTCGCCAAGTCCAACGGCATCCAGGAGCTGTCCTTCTGGGCGCTCGGCCGTGACAAGGCGTGCGCCACCAACGGCGGCTCCGCGCAGAGCGGCTGCAGCGGCACCTCGCAGTCCGCCTGGCAGTTCTCCAGCATCTTCAACGCCGTCACCGGCGGGGGCGGCGGCACCACCCCGCCGCCGGCCGGCGGCACCGGGCCGATCCACTCCGGATACGCCAGCAAGTGCGTCGACGTCGCGTCGGCGAGCAGTGCCAACGGAGCCGCGGTCCAGCTCTACGACTGCAACGGCACCACCGCGCAGAACTGGACCGTCGCCTCGGGCGGCGCACTCCAGGCGCTCGGCAAGTGCATGGACGTCGCGGCCGCCGGCACCGCCAACGGCACCCAGGTGCAGCTCTACGACTGCAACGGCACCGGCTCCCAGGTCTGGCAGAAGGGCACCGGCAACACGCTGGTGAACCCGCAGTCCGGCAAGTGCCTGGACGCCACGGGCCCCAGCTCGGCCAACGGCACCCGGCTGCAGATCTGGACCTGCGCGGGCGCCGCCAACCAGCAGTGGACGCTGCCGTCCTGACCTGCGGCGCGTCCTGATCCGAGGACGCCACCCGATCGTCCGGCCCCGGGGGGGGGCCCCCCCCCCCCCCCCCGCGGGCGCGCCGCCCCCCCCCCCATCGCCCGCGCGCCG
>NZ_JAJSYW010000128.1:0-6103 GCF_036815005.1 Streptomyces sp. IBSBF 2435
GGGGTGGAGGGGAGGGGGCGGTTCATGGACGCCACCGAGGTGCACGGGACGGTTGAGCCGGAGTACGAGCCGGTCCGCGCCGCCTTCGCGGGGAATTTCGCGCGGCGCGGTGACCGTGGCGCGGCGCTCGCGGTCTACCGGCATGGGCGGAAGGTCGTCGACCTGTGGGGCGGCACGACGGCGCCGGACGGCGGCGGCCCGTGGCGCGAGGACACCGCGCAGACGGTTCGGTCCGCGACGAAGGGGGTGGCCGCGGCCTGTCTGCTGCTGCTCCACCAGCGCGGGCAGTTGGACCTGGACGCACCGGTGGGCACGTACTGGCCGGAGTTCAAGGCGCGGGGCAAGGAGCGGGTGACCGTACGCGAGGTGCTCGCGCACCGGGCGGGCGTACCCGCGCTCGATGTGCCGCTTACCCCGGAGCAGGCGCTCGACGGGGTCTCGGGGCCGCGGGCGGTGGCCGCGCAGCAGCCGCAGTTCCCGCCGGGCGGGGCGCACGGCTATCACGCGCAGACCTTCAGCTGGCTGGCCGGTGAGCTGGTGCTGCGCGCCTCGGGCCGTACGATCGGCCGCTTCGTGGCCGAGGAGATCACCCGGCCGCTCGGCCTTGACCTGTGGATAGGCCTGCCCGCCGAGCGGGTGGGTCAGGTCGGCAGGATCGGTGCCGTCGAGGTCCCCGAGCCCTCGGTGTCCGGCGGGCTGCGCACCCGGGCCAAGCAGTCCGTCCAGGACGCCTACGCCGACCCCGGCTCGCTCACCCGGCGGGCCTTCGCCGCGATCACCCCGCTGCCGGACGAGAACGACCCGGCTTACCGGGCCGGGGAGTTGGCGGCTTCCGGCGGAATCGCCACCGCGCGGTCGCTCGCGCGCTTCTACGCGGCGCTGGTGGGCGAGGTGGCGGACGGGCAGCGGCTGTTCGCGCCCGCCACGCTGACCGCGGCCAGGACGCCGGAGTCGGACGGGCCCGACCGGGTGCTGGTGGTCAACACCCGCTTCGGGCTGGGCTACATGCTGCACGGTCCGGCCTCGCCGCTGCTGGCCCCCGGGTCGTTCGGACACCCGGGCCGGGGCGGCAGCCTGGCCTTCGCCGACCCCGGTACGGCCATCGGATTCGGCTACGTCACCAACGGCATGCAGCCCAATGTCACCGCGGACCCCCGTGCCCAGGCCCTGGTCAGGGCACTCAGGGAGTGCATACGCTGACCCGATGCGAGGACGTTTCGAGGATTTCGGTGTGATCGTCACGGGATCGGCGCGCGGTATCGGGGAGGCCACAGCGCGGCGGTTCGCCGCCGAGGGCGCCGGGGTGCTGATCGCCGACATCGACGAGGAGGGGGCCGAGCGGACGGCCGCCTCGATCCGTGCGGCGGGCGGCCGGGCCGAGGCCCGCGGCTGCGACGTCGCCGACCGTACGTCGGTGGACGCGGCGGTGGCGCGGGCGGTGGCCGCCTTCGGGACGCTCGACGTGCTGGTCAACAACGCCTACCGGTGCGGCGACCACCGGCCCGACTTCGCCGACGAGGACGACGAGGAGTGGCGGCTCGACCTCGACGTCAGCCTCGTCGGCGCGATGCGCTGCACCCGGGCCGCGCTGCCCCACCTCGCCGCCGCGCCCGGCCGGCGGGGCGCGGTGGTCAACATCGGCTCGGTCAACGGCATCTCCTACTTCGGCAACCACTCCTACAGCGCGGCCAAGGCGGGCCTGATGTCGCTGACCCGCACGCTGGCAGTGCACGCTGCGCCCAGCGGTGTCCGGGTCAACCTCGTCGCCCCGGGCACGATCCGCACCCCGGCCTGGGAGGGCAAGGAGTCCGTCCTGGACGCGGCCGGTCCGCTCTATCCGCTCGGCCGGATCGGCGAACCCGCGGACATCGCGGGCGCCGTCACCTTCCTCGCGTCCTCCGACGCGGCCTGGATCACCGGGGTGACGCTGCCGGTGGACGGCGGGATCCTGCTCAGCAACCCCGGGTTCGCGGACGCGGTCGAGGCCGCCGGCGAGGCGTAGCGCCGGGGCGGCGCCCTGTCCCGACCACGGGTGGTCCGTTTGTACGGCTACTGTTCGTACTGCGAACTATTGTAGTTCGCAGTACGAACTCGCAGTACGAATGACAATGCCATATCGCATCGTGAGGTGAAACCATGAGCCGAACCACTGCGGCCGTCGTCGGAACGTACGCCGGCGTCGAGGGCCGGGTAAAGCCGCGGCCAGGCCGGACCGGGTGTCAGCGGCGCGGCGGCTCGTTCGCGTCCATGAAGACCACCGGCACCTCGTTGTCGGTCACGACCAGGCCCAGCAGTCCGGCCAGGCTGTCCCGGTCGGCGTCCGCCAGGCCCGACGGCAGCTGTTCGATCCGGCGGCAGGCCTCGGCGTAGAAGGCGTCCGCGAGCTCGGCGCCGCCCGCGGTGAGGGCGACCCGTACCGCCCGCCGGTCCTCGGGATCCGGCTCGCGCCGCACCAGGCCGCGCTGCGCGGTCCGGTCGACCAGCCCCGTCAGGCTGGACTTCGCGAGCCCCAGCATCTCGCCCAGCTCGCCCATTCCGTACGGCTGCGGCATCAGCACACACAGCAACTGCCCCTGCTGGGCGGTCAGTCCGTACTCCCTGGCCGTGTCCGCATACACCGCGTTGACCAGGAACGACGCTCGCACCAGCGCGGTGACGACACTCATCCGCTCACCCACGGCCTTCCCCATGCGGGCCAGGGTACGGGAGACAGGGAAACACAGCGATGACAGCAACAGAGGTGCTTTTCGGGGTCGGCGTCAGCACTGCGATCGGCGCCGCCGCGGGCTTGGCGCCCGGGAGCGTGCCCGGGGTCTTGCGGCTCGCCGCGCGTGCCGACCGGAACGGGCTCGGCCTCTTCTCCGTCTCCGACCACCCTTACGTCGGCGGGCGGTTCGACGCGTACGCCGCCGTGGGCGTCGCGCTCGGCGGCACCTCCCGGATCAGCGGACCGGCCAACGTCAGCAACCTGCCGAGCCGGCCCGCGCCGATGCTCGCGCGCACGGTCACGTCGCTGTCCGCGCTGACCGGCGGGCGGATCGTGCTGGGCCTGGGGGCCGGCGGACTCTGGGACGCCATCGTGCGGCTGGCGGTGCCGCGGCTCGACCCGGCCGCGGCCGTACGCGCGCTGGAGGAGTCGGTCACCCTCATCAGGGCGCTGAGCGGCGGTGGGCCGCCGGTCACCTTCGAGGGCGAATTCCGCCGGGTCCACGCGCTGGAGCCGGCGCCGGTGGCCGCGCCGCGGATCTGGACCGGATCGGTCGGGCCGAAGTCGCCGCGGTGACCGGGCGGGTGGGCGACGGCCGGATCCCCGGCCACGCGGCGGACCGGCTCAGCGCGCGCTGCCGCGAGTCGCGGCCGGTGATCACGCGGTGGGCCGGCGGGCGGCCGACATCGCGACGGTCTTCAACTTCCCGGGCGTCATCACGCCCCGGCCGCTGGCTGCGACCCGGGGCCGCGACGGGCGCTGGTCGGCGGGTCCGCCGGGCAGTGGGTGGAGGAGCTGGCCGGGGCCGTCCGTGAATTCGGTGCGGCCGGCTTCTTCCACTCTCCGGCGCGGGACGCCTCCGCCGAGGATCAGCTCGGGCGCTGGGCGTTGGATGTCGTACCTGCGGGGGCGGGAACGCCTGGCGGCGCAGCCGTTCGCCCTGGGCGGTGCGGTGGCTTCTGGGTCGGGGTGCGTTGCGGCAGACGTGCCCGCTCTTGCCCGCTCGTGCCCGGGGCTCCGGGGTGCGCTGTGGCTTTGTGCCCATGCCCGTTTCCCGGGGGCTCCGGGGCGGATGCCACTTGCGGTCGGCTGCTGGGCGCGGCTGCGTCGTGGCTGGGCCCGCGGTCCCTCGCGCCCCTCCGTGGGCGGCGCTTGCGGTGGCTGCCACGTGCGGCGCTGTCGCGGTCGGGCGCGCAAGTACGCCGCGCCCCTCCGTGAATGCCGCTGGCCTTCGCGCCTCGCGGCGGATCGGGGCCGGGCGGAGCCCGGCCGCCTCGTGCGCGGATCAGCCGCCGTTCCGGGCGTGCCGCTGGCAGGCGTCTGCGAGCTCGGGCGGATATCGGCGTGCGCTCTTCCCCCTGGGGGGTCTAGGTTAAAAGCTAGAGATCCTAGTTCACGAGGAGGCCGACCATGGCACGTGCAGGTGTCACCACCGACCGGCTGACCGCCGCCGCAGCGGCGATGGCGGACGAGGTCGGGATCGACAAGGTCACCCTGTCGGCGCTGGCGCGGCAGTTCGGGGTGAAGGACGCGAGCCTGTATTCGCACGTCGGGAGCCTGCGCGAGCTGCGGGTACGGATCGCGCTCGTGGCCGCCGACGAGGTCGCGGCGCGGATCGGCGGGGCCGTGGCGGGCCGTGCAGGCAAGGACGCGCTGGTCGCCTTCGCGAACGCCTACCGCGACTACGCGCTGGAGCACCCGGGGCGTTACGAGGCCTCGCAGATGCGTTTCGAGCCCGAGGAGGTGGCCGATTCCGAGGGCTTCCGGCGCAATGTGGAGCTGACGTACGGGATGCTGCGGGCGTACGGGCTCACCGAGCCGGACCTCACCGATGCCGGGCGGCTGCTGCGGAGTACCTTCCACGGCTACATCCACCTTGAGCTGAGCGGCGCCTTCGGGCACTCCCGCGAGGTGCGGGCGTCGTGGTCGCGCGGGCTCGACGCGCTCCATGTGCTGCTCGACACCTGGCCGCGCACACCGGCCGCGGGCACGCTCGCGGTACCCGGGGCGCGGTTGTACTACGAGCGGCGCGGCAGCGGCCCGGTGCTGCTGATGATCCCGGGCGGGGCCGGCGACGCCGGGCTCTACGCGGGCATGGCTCCCGGCTTGGCCGAGCGCTTCACCGTGGTGTCGTACGACCCGCGCGGGCTGTCGCGCAGCCCGCTGGACGGACCGGCGGGCGACCAGCGGACGGCGGAGTGGGCCGACGACGCCTACCGGCTGCTGGAAGTGGTCTCGCCGGACGCGCCCGCGTACGTACTGGGCAGCAGCTCGGGCGCGATCGTGGCGCTCGAACTGCTGGCCCGGCACCCGGGCAGGGTGCGCCGGGTGGTCGCGCACGAGCCGCCGCTGGTGGAGGTGCTGGCCGATCCGGCGCCGCACCGGGCGCTCTTCGCGGAGGTGCGCGAGATCTTCCGGGCGCGAGGAGCCGCCCCCGCGATGGCGCGCTTCAGCGAGGGCCTGGGCGGCACGCCGGGCGAGCAGCCCACCGAAGTGGCGCCGGAGATCCGGGAGATGGCGCCGCGGATGCATGCCAACCTGCCCTTCTTCCTCGACCGCATGCTGTGCCCCTTCACCTCCTCCGTGCCCGACCTGGACGCCCTGCGCAAGGGTGCGGACCGGCTGGTGATGGCGGTCGGCACCGACTCCCGCGACCAGGTCCCGCTGTCGGGTCCCGCGGCCCGGCTGGCCGAAGCGCTCGGCACGGAGCTGGCCGAATTCCCCGGCGGCCACCTCGGCGCGACCGAGCACCCCCGCGAATTCGCCGCACGGCTGGTGGAGTTGCTGGACGCTTGAGCGGGCCGCCGGCTCGGGGGCGCGCTACCGCGGCGGCCTGGTCAGGTCCCGGCCCCCGCGCGGACCGCGGCCCAGTCCGTGGCGCCGGGGTGAGTGCGGGCGCGGGGGAGCCGGGCAGCGCGGTTCCCGTGCTCCCGGTGGAGCTGGGCGAGGTCGAGGGCGACACCAGGCGGCGGCCCGGCAAAGGTGAGTTCGGCGACCCGGCGCGACATCGCGGCGAGCAGCGCGCGGTTGAAGTCGGCGACGGCGCCGACGAATTCGCCGGTGGGTGCGGTCACCCGCCCCGCCTGAGCGCCCGCGAACTCGATCACGCCCTCCGGATCGGGCCGGTGCCGCCACGCGAGGGTGACCGTGACCTCGGGCTCCGAGGTACGCCGGCAGCGCACCGGCGGGGCGACCCGCAGACAGCCGGTGTGGAGGAAGCCCGCGCTGTGCCAGGCCACCGCCGCCTCGGCCTGCGGTGTGTCCTGCCACTCCCACGGCGGCTCCAGTCGCGCGGCCATCTCCGCGGGGTCGGGCGGCACCGGCTCCAACGCCCCTGCCACCAGGGCGATCAGGTCCTCCCGCAGCCGCACCGCGTAGTGCGCGGGGCCGTCCCGC
>NZ_JAJSYW010000128.1:6203-22120 GCF_036815005.1 Streptomyces sp. IBSBF 2435
AGCATGTCACCGGCTGCGAGCTCCGGCCGCCGCTCTGCCGGCGGAAGGGGCCTTCAGGGCGATCAGGTCCTCCCGCAGCCGCACCGCGTAGTGCGCGGGGCCGTCCCGCCGCAGCTCGGGTGCGGGCCGGCCGGCGTAGCGCAGCACCTCGTGGCCGCCGAGGTCGAGGCAGTACAGCCGTCGGTCAGCCCGAACCAGTGCAGCTCGGGCTCGGTCCGGCCCCAGGGGCGCACCGACTCCGGGGGAGTCAGGCCGAAGCGGACGCGGACGGCGGGCGTGGCCACGGGGCCGAGCATGTCACCGGCTGCGAGCTCCGGCCGCCGCTCTGCCGGCGGAAGGGGCCTTCCGAAGGCTCGCCGCGCACACCGACGCCGACGTCCCGGCACCGTCGGGTTCGCCCCGCGCCGCAGGCCCCACGGGCCTGCGAAAACGCCCGTGAAGACGCCCTGATTTGTCTGATCAGTCGTCACAACACCCTTACCATAGGACACTTGTCTGTCCGTCAGATGACTAGGATGATCAGGCAATCCCCTCTCGCGGTGGGTATGGGCGTCGGATTTTGGCCACGTCGACCGCCGCGCGCGTTCCGGTGCGTTCGTTCCGTACGGACCGGAATCCGATGGGTTGTACCGGGTCTGGTCGACCTCTCCGAGTTCATGAGGATCTGATGACGAGTCATATGTCGGGAGTGGTGTTCTGGCCTGTCGCCGTCGTCGCGCTGGTGGCCCTTTTCCTATGGGTCCGGCAGGCGTTCGTGGCGGCACGGCTCAGGAAGCGGCTCACCGCGGCCGAGGAGGATGTGCGGCTCCGCGAGGCGGAGGCCGCACATCTGGTCACGGTCAGGCTGTCCGCCGTGGAGATGGGCGGGCGGCGTCCGCCGCAGGGACTGCGGGACGAACGGCTGGCCGGTACGGCGTACGCGGACAGCATGGACCGGATCGTGGGCCGCTTCGTCGGCGCCGTCGAGAAGGCCCAGGTGCGCGCCGACCAGTCGGCGAAGTCCACCCTCAAGGCGGCGATGCGCTCGGTGCAGGCGCTGGCGAACGAACAGCAGCTGTCCATCTCCGACATGCAGGATCGCTATGACAATCCGAACGTTCTGCAGGACCTGATGGAGATCGACCACGCCAACTCGCAGTTCGGGCGCCGGGCGCAGGCCATCGCGGTGCTGTGCGGATCGTGGCCGGGACGGCAGCGCGCCGCCTCGCCGCTGATCGACGTGCTGCGCGGCGCCAAGTCCCGTATCCGCGACTACCAGCGGGTCGAGATCGGTGCGGGTCCCGATGTCGACGTGGTCAGCCGGGCGGTGGAGCCGGTGGTGCTCGCGGTCGCCGAGCTGCTGGACAACGCCACCCGGCACTCGCAGCCGAACACCTCGGTCGAGGTCGCCGTCCGGCCCGCGCACAACGGCACCACGATCGTCATCGACGACGCGGGCGTCGGCATGGACGAGCTGGAGATCTCGGTCGCGGGCGAGCGGCTGACGGGCGGCGAGAACCTGGACATCAACGGGCTCGGCGACCCGCCGCAGTTCGGGTTCGCGGTGATCGGCGTGCTGGCCGCGCGCTACGGCTTCGCGGTGTCGGTGGACACCAGGTCGCCCTACGGCGGTGTGCGGGCCGTGCTGTTCCTGCCCAAGGCACTACTGATCACCGCCGGTACGGCCGCGGCCCCCGTGGTCGCGCGCGCCGCGCACGCCCGCGCGGCCGCCCAGGGCGAACTGCCGGTACGCAGGTCGTCGGCCACCCGCGCGGTCGAGGCCGAGCGCCCGGCCCAGCCCGTGGCGGCCGTCGCGGCGACCGAACCGGTGCACGAACGCGCGGTGTACGAGCGCGCGTTCGGCGAGGTCGTACCCGAGACCCCCATCACCGGCGCCACCGCGGGCGGCCTGCCCAAGCGCCGCAGGCGTGAGGTCAGCGAGGAACAGCGCGCGACCCTGCACGCACACACAGTGGAAGCGGTGGCCGACGAGGACACCGGACCGGTCCGTACCCCGTACGAGACCGCATCCCGTATGGGCGCGTTCGCCCGTGGCACGCGCTCCGGGCGCGCGGAATCCGCCGATGACGAAGGGACGACTCAGGAATGAACGACCATATGGCCAACGAACTGGGCTGGATGCTCGACGAGGTCCTGAAAGTCCCGGAGGCGCGGCACGCGATCCTGCTGTCCGCGGACGGGATGCTCAGATCACACTCGCAGGGCATCGGCCGCGACGAGGCGGAACGCCAGGCCGCGGCCCTGTCGGGGCTTCAGTCCATCAGCCGCAGCACCGCGGAATTCTGCGGCAAGGACGGTTCGCCCTGGCAGCAGACCCTGGTCGAATTCGCCGAGGGCTACGTCTTCCTGGTCGCGGCCGGCGCGGGAGCGTACCTGGCGGTCTCGGCCACGCAGCGCGTGGACATGGAGATGGTGACCTACCGCATGCAGAAACTCGTCGACCGGCTCGGCAAGGAGCTGACCAGCCCGCCCCGCCAGGACGCGGCACCCATCCGGCCGGGCACCACCGTACGCTCATGACCCCGCCGCGCAGGCGTGAGAAGGGGCTCGTGCGGTCCTATGTCGTCACCGACGGGCGGGCTCACCCGACGCGCAACACCCTGGACATCGTCACACTGGTGAACGCCGTGACCACCCGTCCGCTGTCCGGGCTCACGCCCGAGCGGCGCGCGGTGATGGAGCTGTGCCGGGGCGGGGCGCTGTCCGTCGCCGAAGTGGCGGGGCACCTCACCCTCCCGATCAGCGTCACCAAAGTGCTGATCAGCGACCTCATCGACAGTGGTCACATCATCGCAAGGGCCGCCATCCCCAGGGCCGAACTCCCCGACGCCCAGCTTCTGCAGGAGGTGCTCAATGGGCTCCGCGCCCGCCTCTGAACGCGCCCTCGTACCAACGGGCGGACCCTCGTACGTGGCCGCCTCCGTCAGGACCGCGGCCAAGATCCTGGTCGTCGGGCACTTCGCGGTCGGCAAGACCACCTTCGTCGGGACGCTCTCCGAGATCCGGCCGCTGCGGACCGAGGAGCCCCTGTCGCAGGCCGGCGCGCGTATCGACGACCTGGCGGGCGTACCCGACAAGACCACCACCACCGTGGCCATGGACTTCGGGCGGCTCACGCTGAGCGAGAGCCTGGTGCTCTACCTGTTCGGCGCGCCCGGTCAGAAACGTTTCGCTCAGCTGTGGACCGACATGCTGCAGGGCGCGCTCGGCGCCATCGTGCTCGCCGACACCCGGCGGCTCGACCAGTCCTTCGACGTGATGGGGCTGCTGGAGGAGTACGGCATGCCGTACGCGGTCGCGGTCAACCGTTTCGACGGGGCGCCGCCCTTCCCCGAGGCGGAGGTGCGCGAGGCGCTCGACCTGCTGCCGGACACACCGCTGATCACCTGCGACGCCCGCGATCCCGCTTCCTCCACCATGGCGCTGATCGCCCTGGTGGAACACCTGCAGTCCCGAAACACCCCCGCCGATCAGGAGTTCCGAACCGGATGACGTCCCCCACCGCGCCCGAGCCCGCCTACGCCGCCGTACCGCCCCCCGGGTGCCCTGCCCACGCGGGCGGCCTCGCACGGCTGTACGGGCCCGACCACGCCGCCGACCCCAAGGCGACCTTCGCAGCACTGCGCAAGCAGGGCAGCGTCGCCCCCGTGGAGATCGCGCCCGGTGTCGAGGCCACGCTTGTCATCGGCTACCAGAGCGCGCTGGAGGTCCTGCGCAGCCCCGAGCGGTTCTCGAAGAACCCGCGCAGGTGGCAGGCGCTGGCCGACGGTTCCGTGCCGGCCGACAGCCCGGTCGTGCCGATGATGATGCACCGGCCCAACGCCCTGTGGTCCGACGGCGAGGAGCACGCCCGCTACCGCAGCGCGATCACCGACACCCTCGCCCAGATCGACCCCAACGAGCTGCGCGGCCACGTCGAGGAGTGCGCCGACATCCTCATCGACCGGATCGGCCCGGACGGCACCGCCGACCTGCTCAGCGACTACAGCGCGATGCTGCCGATGCTGGTCTTCAACCGGATGTTCGGCTGCCCGGCCGACATCGGCGACAAGCTGGTCTTCGGCATGTCCCGCATCTTCGACGCCGAGGCCGACGCGGAGAAGGCCAACCAGGTCCTCACCGAGGGCGGCATCGAACTGGTCGCGCTCAAGCGCCGCGAGCCGGGCGCCGACGTCACGTCCTGGATGATGGCGCACCCCGCCAAGCTCACCGACCTGGAGATGCTGCACCAGCTCGCGCTGCTGATGGGCGCGGGCACCGAGCCGGAGCAGAACCTGATCTGCAACGCGCTGCTCCTGCTGCTGTCCGACGACCGCTTCGCCGGCGACCTGGCGGGCGGCAGCATGCCGGTCGACGAGGCGCTCGACGAGGTGCTGTGGACCGACCCGCCGCTGGCGAACTACGCGGTGCACTACGCGATCCAGGACACCGAGGTCGACGGCGTCGAGGTGCCCGCCGGACGCCCGGTCCTGGTCAGCTTCACCGCCGCCAACACCGACCCGGCGCTCAGCGGCGAACGGCGCGCCGGCAACCGCGCCCACCTGGCATGGAGCGCGGGCCCGCACACCTGCCCCGCCAAGAGCGCCGCCCGGCTGATCGCGGCCGTCGCGGTGGAAAAGCTGCTCGACCGGCTGCCGGACGTCGAACTCGACTGCGAGGTGGAGCAGCTGGAGTGGCGGCAGGGCCCCTTCCACCGGGCCCTCACCGCGCTGCCCGTACGTTTCCCGCCGATCGCCGTCACGGTGCCGGCCGCCACGGACGAGACTTCTGGAGACACCGAATGGAATCCCAAGCCCGCCCCGTCGTCATCGACCCCGCAGGACGCGACATCCACGGCGAGGGGGCCCGTCTCCGCGAAAGCGGCCCCGCGGCGCTGGTGGCGCTTCCTGGCGGTGTGGAGGCGTGGGCGGTAACCGACCAGACGCTGCTCAAGGAGCTGCTGACCGACGCCAGGGTCTCCAAGGACCCGCGGCAGCACTGGGCGGCCTGGGCCAACGGCGAGATCACCCCCGACTGGCCGCTGTTCACCTGGGTGGCGGTCACCAACATGTTCACCGCCTACGGGGGCGACCACCGGCGGCTGCGCAAGCTGGTGGCGACGGCCTTCACCGCCCGCCGCGCCGAGGCGATGCGCCCGTGGATCGAGCGGATGACCGCGGACCTGCTCGACGGGCTCGCCGCCCTGCCGGCCGGTGAGCCGGTCGACCTGCGCGAGGCGTACTGCTACCCGATCCCGATCCAGGTGATCTGCCAGCTCTTCGGCATCGACGACGAGGACACCCGCAAGGAGCTGCGCCGGCTGGTCGACAACATCTTCAACACCGCCATCAGCGCGGAGGAGGCCGTCGCCACCTTCACCGGCATCCACCAGGTGCTGTCGGACCTGGTCGCCCTCAAGCGGGAGACGCCGGGCGACGACCTCACCAGTGTGCTCATCGGCGCGCGCGAGGAGGACGGCTCGCGGCTGACCGAGGGCGAACTCGTGGACACCCTGATCCTGATGATCAGCGCGGGCCACGAGACCACCGTCAACCTGCTCGACAACGCTGTCCACGCGCTGCTCACCCACCCGGAACAGCTCGCACTGGTCCGGGCGGGAAAGGCCAACTGGAGCGACGTCATCGAGGAGACGCTGCGCGCCGAGCCGCCGATCGCCCATCTGCCGCTGCGGTACGCGGTGGACGACATCTCGGCCGGCGGTGTCGACATCAAGAAGGGCGAGGCGATCCTGGCCTCGTACGCGGCGGCGGGCCGCCACCCGGCCTACCACGGGCCCACCGCCGACCGGTTCGACATCACCCGGGTCAACAAGGAACACCTCGCCTTCGGGCACGGCGCCCACTTCTGCCTCGGCGCACCGCTGGCCCGGCTCGAGGCCGAGATCGCCCTGCCCGCGCTCTTCGCGCGCTTCCCCGGGCTCGCGCTGGCGGCGCCGCGGGAGGAGCTGCCGCCGGTCGAGTCGTTCATCTCGAACGGCCACGTGAGCCTGCCGGTGCGGCTGGGCTGAGCGCCTCGTACGACGGCGCCCCCGTCCGCGGCTGCCGCGGACGGGGGCACTTGGCTGGATACCGCCGCGGCGCCCGCCCGGAGCGCCGCGGTACGGCTACGAGGCGGCGCGCAGGATGTCCGCGACGATCGGGCCGGCGGACTTGTTGCCGTGGTCGCCCTGCACGACCATCGCCGCGGCGGCCACATGGCCGCTGTAGGCGGTGAACCAGCCGGTCGGCAGGTCGTCCTTGTTCTCCTCCGCCGAGCCGGTCTTGGCGCCGTACGGACTCGCGACGCCGGTCAGCAGGCCCCTGGCGGTGCCCGAGACCGCCGTCGTGTGCATCATCGACATCAGGTTCTGCCGCACGGAGCCGGGCAGCGCGGTGGCGTGGATCGTCTGCCGGTTCTCGATCAGGTCCTTGTCCTGGAGGATCGACGGCTGCTGGAACTGCCCGCTGCGTACGGTGGCGGCGACCGACGCCATGTTCAGCGTGTTCATCAGGACCTGGCCCTGGCCGATCATCTCCGACGTCATCTCGTCGCCGGTGCCGCCGGGGATGCTGCCGTCGGTGGTGCCGGTGCCGGTGTACCAGGGGCGGCTGTCGCCCGCGAGGCCGAAGTAGTCGCGGCCGACCTTGGTCAGGGTGCCGGAGTCCAGGTATTTCGAGAGCCGGATGAAGCCGGTGTTGCAGGAGTTGGCGAAGTCCCAGGAAAAGGTGGCGTCGGGCTTGTCCCGCGTGACGTTCTCGTACTTCTTGCCGCCCGCCGCCGCGTAGCCGTTGTAGCACTGGGACTTCACCGTCGGGGAGATGCCGTGCCTGTACTCCGCCGAGGGCGGGGCCAGCATCAGTGCGGTGGCGGTCACGATCTTGAAGGTGGAGCCGGGCGGCTGGAGGCTCAGCGCGTAGTTCGTGCCGCCGGGCGGGTTGGCCGCCATGGCGAGGATCTTGCCGGTGCTGGTGTCCAGCGCGGTCACCCCCGACTGCCCGTACTTCTTCACCGCATTCTCCGCCGCCGTCTGGATGCCGGCGTCCAGGGTGGTCTTGAGCTGCGCGTTCTTGCCCGGCTTGACCACGTACAGCGTCTTGACGGCGCTGCCGTCGTCGGCGGCCACATAGGTCTCGATGCCGGGGGAGCCGCCGAGATGCGCGTCCGCGTACCGTTTGCGCAGGTCCGCGAAGACATCGGTCAGGCCCGGATACTGCTCGGCCGTCATCGTCTCGCCGTGCCGGTCCACCAGGTCGAGCTGCGGTGCGGTCACGAGCCCCGTGACCACCGACTGCCCTTCCTTGAGGTCGGGCTCCATGACGCTCGGCGTCCACTTGACGGCCGGATCGCCCACCGTGTTGCGGCCGACGGTCAGCGTCGAGCCGTACGTCCAGATCTGCGGCGCGAGACTCTCGTACGAGATGGTCGCGCGCACCGTGTACGACACGGTCATGCCGGCCGGGCCGGCCGCACTGGTCGCGTCGGTCGCGTTGTCCGACGGCGTCGCGGTGGCCGTGACCTTGCTGATGCTGCCCTTCGCTTTGAACTCCTCCAGCGCGGCCGTCGCGGTCTGGACGGAGTCCGTCAGCTTGGCGGCCGCCTGGTCGTCCCCCGACGACCAGGCGGCCAGGAAGTCGGCCGCGGTATGGGTGACGTCCTTCGCGGTGAGCGGGCTGTCGTCCCTGACCGTCGTGGTCGCCGGCGCACTGCCGCTCCCGCCGCCGTCCAGGCCGCTGTAGATGTTGTAGGCGCCGTATCCTGCGACGCCCACCATGCCGATGAAGACCGTGCCGATGATGCCTGCCTTGAGCCCCCGTGCCATGGGCACCGAGATCCCCCCTCTGTCCCACCCCCTGAACGCGTTCGAATGACCGCGCTCCCAGCCGCACCCTACGGGACGGGTGTGACAGGGCAGGTCTCGGGAAAGACACGGCTTCGTCCCCGCCTCGTCCCACCCGCAACCGCCCGCGCCCCGCCCGCAACGGGGCGGCCCGCACCGGTCGTCGGCGGATCGGCGCGCGGGGTCAGACCCAGGAGTCGAACCACATGCGGGCCTGCCAGCCGCTGTAGGGGATGGTCATGCCGGTGTAGATCGGGAAGAAGTAGATGAAGTTCCAGATGATCAGCAGCACCAGAGTGCCCGCGCCGACCGCGCCCCACATCCGGCGGCCCTCGCTGGACCCCGGTGGGCCGAGGAAGGCGCCCACCATCATCGCCACCGCCAGGCAGAGGTAGGGCACGAAGGAGACCGCGTAGAAGTAGAAGATCGTGCGGTCCTGGTAGTGCATCCACGGCAGCAGGCCGGCGCCCACCGCGCACAGGATCGTGCCCGCCCGCCAGTCGCGGCGCAGCACCCAGCGGTAGAGCAGGTACAGCAGTGCGAAGCACGCCGACCACCACAGCAGCGGGGTGCCCAGCGCCAGGATCTCCTTCGAGCAGCCCCCGGTGCTGTGGCAGCCGTCCTGGCCGAACTTCGGCGACTCGAAGTAGTACGACACCGGACGGCCGAGGACGAGCCAGCTCCACGGGTTGGACTGGTACGGGTGGGGCGTGTGCAGTGTCACATTGAACTGGTAGACCTCGTACTCGTAATGCCACAGGCTGCGCAGCGGCGCCGGGATCCACGACCAGGTGCCGCCGCGGTTGTCGGCCCAGTGCCGCCCGTAGCCCTTGTCGGACAGGAACCAGCCGGTCCAGGTCGCCAGATAGGTGAGCAGCGCGACCGGGATCATGGTCAGCACCGACCAGCCGAAGTCCTTGCGCAGCACGGCCGTGACCGGGCGGCGGGCGCCCGCCAGGCGGCGCGAGCCGAGGTCCCACGCCAGGGTCAGGATCGTGAAGAACGCCAGGAAGTACAGGCCGTTCCACTTGCTCGCCGCGGCCAGGCCGAGGAAAACCGCCGCCGCAATACGCCACGGGCGCCAGCCCATGCCGACCTTTTCCCCGACCTGCCGGTCGGGTCCAGCCCAGCCGGACTCGTCCACCGGCAGCGCCCGGGCCAGCCGGGCTCTGGACCAGTCGCGGTCCACCAGCAGGCAGCCGAAGGCGGCCAGCGCGAAGAACATGATCACCAGGTCGAGCAGCGCGATCCGGCTCATCACGAACTGCAGGCCGTCCACCGCCATCAGCAGCCCGGCCAGGCAGCCCAGCGCGGTGGAGCGGAAGAGCCGGCGCCCGATGCGGCACAGCATCAGCACCGACAGGGTGCCGAGCACGGCCATCATGAACCGCCAGCCGAAGGGGTTCATGCCGAACATCCACTCGCCGACCGCGATCACCCACTTGCCGGCCGGCGGATGCACCACGTAGCCGGGCGCGTCGGACAGCGGGATGGTCTGCGGGTGGCCCAGCAGGTCCGGGTTGGTGATCTTGGCGTCCGGCCAGGTGCCCTCGTAGCCGAACTGGAGCAGCGACCAGGCGTCCTTGGCGTAGTACGTCTCGTCGAAGACGACCTCGCGCGGTGTGCCCAGGTGCCAGAAGCGCAGCCCGCCCGCGAAGGCCGCCACCAGAAGCGGGCCGAGCCAGCCCGACACCCTGGCCAGCAGGTGGGAGAGCCGCGGGCCCGCGCCCAGCGACTGCCACATCCGGGTCCCCGGCTCGGGGAACGGCGGCACCAGGCGCTCGCGGGTGTCGGTGCGCGGCCGTTCCGCATAGCCGAACCTGCGCAGCCGTTGCGCCCAGGGGCTCGGATGCGGCTGTGCCAGAACACCCTCGGGGGCCCGGTCCTGCGTCGCGGTCTCACTCGTCACCGGCCCATCGTAGGGAACGCCTCTGAAAATGTGATGAGGTCGGCGCCCGGAGCCCCTGTTTGTCCGTAAACCCGGCTACCGGGTCCTGGCGGAGAGCGGACGGCCGCAGGTGGGAAGCTTGGCGGGTGACCACGCAAGCCGCAGGCGTCCTCGTACTGGCCGGAACTCCCATCGGCGACCCCGCGGACGCCCCGCCGCGGCTCGGCACCGAGCTGACCGGCGCCGACGTCATCGCCGCCGAGGACACCCGGCGGCTGCGGCGGCTGACCCAGGCGCTCGGCATCGAACCGGCCGGGCGGATCGTGTCCTACTTCGAGGGCAACGAGGCCGGCCGCACCCCGGAACTGGTCGAGGCGCTGGCAGGCGGCGCCCGTGTGGTCCTGGTCACCGACGCGGGCATGCCGTCCGTGTCCGACCCCGGCTACCGGCTGGTCGCCGCGGCCGTCGAACGCGGCATCACCGTGACCGCGGTCCCCGGCCCCTCCGCCGTCCTGACCGCGCTCGCCGTCTCCGGGCTGCCGGTGGACCGCTTCTGCTTCGAGGGCTTCCTGCCCCGCAAGGCCGGCGAGCGGCTGGCCCGGCTGCGCGAAGTCGCCGCGGACCGCAGGACGCTGGTCTACTTCGAGGCCACGCACCGCATCGACGACACCCTCGCGGCCATGGCCGAGGTCTTCGGCGGCGAGCGGCGAGCGGCGGTGTGCCGCGAGCTGACCAAGACGTACGAGGAGGTCCGTCGCGGGCCGCTGGCCGAGCTGGCGCAATGGGCGAAGGACGGCGTAAGGGGCGAGATCACCGTCGTGGTCGAGGGCGCCGCCGCGCCGGGCCCCGCGGACCTCGACCCGGCCGAGATCGTCCGCCGGGTCGCGGCGCGCGAGGCGGCGGGGGAGCGGCGCAAGGAGGCCATCGCGGCGGTCGCGGCGGACGCGGGGCTGCCGAAGCGCGAGGTCTTCGACGCGGTCGTCGCCGCCAAGCACGGCGCGGTCTGACGCCCGGCACGGTCCTTCGCCACGGCGCGGCCTGACACCCGGCCGCGTCCGGCGCCATGGTGCGGTCTGACGTACGGCGCGGCCGTGTGCCGCGGCGCGGCCTTGAGCCCGGCCCGTCCGATGCCGCGGCACGGTATCACCGCGGCTCACCGCGATTCCGCGCCGCCGCCCGGCCGGGGATTTCACAGGTCGCGGGCATGAGGTGAGCAGGGTCGCGTGCACTAAACCGGGCGCATGGCAAAGCAATACCGCCCATCTCCCACATAGACCTCAAATCTGGCTCAAGAGTCGTATAGGCCTACTGCGCCGGGCCGCTGCGGGGCGTTCGCTTGCAGGGAAGTCCCGGTCCGGGCACGGCGCCCGGAGGGCACGCAGGAGCTGCACATGAGCGACACCACAGGAAGCGGGCCGCAGCCGCGGCCGGCCGCCGGCACCGGTGCGAACGTGGTCCACGAGGCGTACTCCTTCGCCTGCATGAACTGCGGTCACGGCTGGGAGCAGGCCTACGAGATCGAGCACCACGTCGACACTTCCGGCCGCCCCTACGTCACCTATCTCGCCGACGGCAGCCAGGTGCCGTCCCCGCTCACCCACCCCACCTGCCAGAACTGCGACGGCCACCGGGTGCACATCATGCGTCCCGGACGGGTCGCCGGCGTGGCCGCCGCCAGGCCCGTGGCGCACCGCCCCGCCCGGGTGCGGCGGACCACCGCCAGGCCGGCCCGCAACTGGTCCGCGCTCCACTTCCTGCACCGCAGGAGCGACGGGGAGACAGCGGCGGAATGAGCCGGGTTCCCGGTCCCTAGGATCGGGGCATGCCAGACAGGGACACCAAGAGAACGACCGCGCCTCCGGCGCCCGAGCCGCTGCGGGTCGCGGTCGCCGACTCCCACACCCACCTCGACATGCAGTCAGGAAGCGTCGCGGACGCCGTCGCGCAGGCCGCGGCGGTCGGCGTCGACACGCTCGTCCAGGTCGGGTGCGACCTCGCGGGGTCGCGCTGGGCCGCGCGGACGGCTGCCGAGTGGGACCGCATCTGGGCCACGGTGGCGCTTCACCCGAACGAAGCGCCACGAGTGGCGGACCGCGCCTCCGAAGGGGGCAGGGCGGGGCTCGACGCCGAGATCGACGAGATCGACGCGCTGGCCGCGCTGCCGCAGGTCCTCGGGGTCGGCGAGACCGGCCTCGACTACTTCCGCACCGGCCCCGACGGGGTCCAGGACCAGCAGCACTCCTTCCGGCGGCACATCGACATCGCCAAACGCCACGGCAAAGCGCTGGTCATCCACGACCGGGACGCCCACGCGGACGTCCTGCGCATCCTCCAGGAGGAGGGCGCGCCCCCCTCCGTGGTCTTCCACTGCTACTCCGGGGACGCCGAGATGGCGAAGGTGTGCGCCGAGCGCGGCTACTACATGTCCTTCGCCGGGACCGTCAGCTACAAGTCCGCCCAGAATCTGCGGGACGCTGTCGCCGTCGCCCCGCTCGACCGTCTCCTGGTCGAGACCGACGCGCCCTTCCTGACCCCGGTGCCGCACCGCGGGCGGCCCAACGCGCCCTACCTCATCCCGGTCACACTGCGGGCGATGGCCGCGGCCAGGGGCGACGACGAGGACCGCCTGGCGACGGCGATCGCCGCCAATACGGCGCGGGCGTTCGGCTACGACACGTGACGGAAATACGAAGTTTTGCAGCTTTTATGATTTAAAGTCCGGCGTCGTGACCATTCACCTTGCCGGACGGGTACGCAGGCTCGTACCGCAGACGCTCGTCGTCGCGGTACTCGCCGGCGGCGCGGGTGCGTATGTCGTGGCCGAGAAGACCGTACGCCTGAGCGTCGACGGGCGGGTGCAGACCGTCCACACGTTCGCCGCGGACGTCGAGGGCGTCCTGCGCCAGCAGCACATCGGGGTCGGCGGGCACGACCTCGTGGCGCCCGAGCCCGGGCGCCCGCTGCACAACGGCGACGCCGTGGCCGTACTCCACGGCCGCCCGCTGACCCTCACGCTCGACGGGCGGCAGCGGCAGGTCTGGACGACGGGGACGACCGTCGCCGACGCCCTGCGCCAGCTCGGTGTCCGCGCGGACGGGGCCTTCGTGGACGCCTCGCGCGGCGCCGCCATCGGGCGGCGCGGGCTCGAACTCTCCGTACGCACCCAGCGGCGGCTCACCGTCGTGGCGGACGGGCGGGCGCGCATCGTCCGCACGCACGCGGTGACCGTGGGCGGGGCCGTGGCCGACGCCGGGCTCTTCCTCGGCCCCGAGGACACGCTGTCACCGGCCGTCGGCGCCTTCCCGCCGGACGGCGGCACCGCGACGATCGTACGGGTCCGCACGTCGGAGGCCGTGCGCCAGGAGCCGGTGCCCTACCGCGTCGTACGGCACCACGACGCGCACCTCGCCCGCGGGACCACTGTCGTGGACGTCGAGGGACGGAACGGGGTGCGTGAGATCCACTACACCGTCCGCACGGTCGACGGCGTGCCAGGGCCGGCCCACGTCCTGAGCACCGAGGTCACCCGGGAGCCCGTGGCCGAAGTCGTCCGCGTCGGCACGCATTCCGCCGGCGCGAGCACCGGCCGGGGCGGCCCCGGCCGGCGCGAGCCTGCCGCCCCCGGCCGGCAGGAGTCCTCCGTGCGGGGCGGGGGCGGCGGCCTCGACTGGCACGGGCTCGCCCAGTGCGAGTCCGGCGGGCGGGTGAACGCGGTCGACCCGTCCGGGCGGTACGGAGGGCTCTACCAGTTCGACACGCAGACCTGGCGGAGCCTGGGCGGGCGGGGGCGGCCGCAGGACGCGAGCGCCGCGGAGCAGACGCTCCGCGCGCAACGGCTCTACGCCTCGCGCGGCGCCGCGCCCTGGCCGGTGTGCGGCCGCCACCTCCTCCACGGCTGAACTCGCTCCTCGCGGGGCTTGCCGGCGTTCACAGCGCCGCCGCACTGCGGCCGCCCGCGCAGCTCCCCGCGCCCCTGGGCGGCTGCCCCTTGCGGTGGCGTTGCTTGCCTGCGGCGGCTGCGTCGTGGTTGCTCGCGCCGTTCCCCGCGCCCCTGAGGGTTGCCCTCTGCGGCGGGGGAGCCGCTTTCCGCGGTGAACTCACCCTCTGCGGCGGAGGAACCGTGCGCCGAAGGGGCGCGGGGAACTGCGCGCTCGGCCACGATGGTGGGAAAGGTGCGGCGCCACGGTGAGTGGCCCCCGGCTGAAGGGGCGCGGGGGACCGCGCGGCCAGCCACGGCAGGCCTGAGGTCGACGAGCGGCACAGGCACCCCGCAGGGGATCGCTCGATTAGCCTAGGGCGCGTGAGTGGCACTGAGAGCGACCCCCTGCTCGGACCCGCCGACGTACGTGAGCTGGCCGCGGCGCTCGGCGTGCGCCCGACCAAGCAGCGCGGCCAGAACTTCGTGATCGACGCGAACACCGTACGGAAGATCGTGCGGACCGCGGGGGTCGGGCCCGACGACACGGTCGTCGAGGTCGGCCCCGGCCTCGGCTCGCTCACCCTGGCCCTGCTGGAAGCGGCCGCACACGTGACGGCGATCGAGATCGACGACGTCCTGGCCGCGGCGCTGCCCGCGACCGTCGCGGCCCGGCTGCCCGGCAGGGTGGACCGTTTCGACCTGGTCCACAGCGACGCCATGGCGGTGACCGGGCTTCCGGGCCCGCCGCCCACCGCGCTGGTGGCGAACCTGCCGTACAACGTCGCCGTCCCCGTGCTGCTGCACATGCTCGCGACCTTCCCGGGCATCGAGCGCACGCTCGTCATGGTGCAGTCCGAGGTCGCCGACCGGCTCGCCGCCGGGCCCGGCAACAAGGTCTACGGCGTGCCCTCGGTGAAGGCGAACTGGTATGCCGACGTCAAGCGGGCCGGCGCCATCGGCCGCAGCGTCTTCTGGCCCGCGCCCAACGTGGACTCGGGCCTCGTCGCCCTCGCCCGGCGCGACCCGCCCGCCACGACGGCGACCCGCCAGGAGGTCTTCGCCGTGGTCGACGCCGCCTTCGCGCAGCGCCGCAAGACGCTGCGGGCCGCGCTCGCCGGATGGGCCGGTTCCGCGGCGGCGGCGGAGGCCGCGTTGGTCGCCGCCGGAGTATCCCCGCAGGCACGTGGGGAAGCACTGACCGTCGAGGAATTCGCCGCCGTCGCCGAGCACAAGCCGTAGCCGATCATGAGGAGCCCCCGCCCGTGACTGCCGTCACCGTCCGAGTGCCCGCCAAGGTCAACGTCCAGCTGTCCGTGGGCGGACGACGCCCCGACGGCTTCCACGACCTGGCCACCGTCTTCCTCGCGGTCGGGCTCTACGACCACGTCACCGCCGCGCCCGCGGACGGCCTGCGGATCACCGCGGCGGGCCGGGACGTGGCGAGCGTCCCGCTCGACGGGACGAACCTGGCCGCGCGGGCGGCGGTCGCGCTCGCCAAGCGCTACGGGGTCGAGCCGGACGTGCACCTGCACATCGACAAGGACATCCCGGTGGCCGGGGGTATGGCCGGCGGGTCCGCGGACGCGGCGGGCGCGCTGGTCGCGTGCGACGCGCTGTGGGGGATCGGCGCCCCCCGTGAGGAACTGCTCGCGCTGTGCGCGGACCTCGGCAGTGATGTGCCGTTCAGCCTGGTGGGGGGCGCCGCGCTCGGGGTGGGGCGCGGGGAGATCCTGACGCCGCTGGAGGTCGGCGGGGAATTCCACTGGGTCTTCGCCGTCGCCGAAGGGGGCTTGTCCACGCCGGACGTCTACCGCGAGTGCGATCGCCTGCGGCGGGCCGGCGGGGGGAGTGACCTCGCCGCGGACCTCGCCGAGCCGGCGGCTGACCCCGCGCTCGTCGCCGCGCTGCGGGAGGGGTCGGCCGAGGCGCTCGCCGGGGCGCTGTCCAACGACCTCCAGGCCGCTTCCGTCGGCCTGCGGCCGGGGCTCGCCGACACACTTGGCGCCGGGCTCGCGGGCGGCGCCCTTGCCGCGCTTGTCTCCGGGTCGGGGCCGACCTGTGCGTTTCTCGTGCCCTCGGCTCCGGAGGCCGCCTCGCTTGCCGCCGCGCTGCCCTTCCGGGCCTATCCGGCCCTCTCGCCGGCCCCGGGCGCCACCCTTCTCTGACCCCCGCCGCCGCCCTGCCGGGCTTGTGCCGTTCCTCGACCGCGGGCCCGCCGTCGCTGGTGGCGCGGTTCCCCGCGCCCCTGGGCCGGTGCCATGTGCCGTGGCGCCGCACCTTTCCCACCATCGTGG
>NZ_JAJSYW010000129.1:0-20081 GCF_036815005.1 Streptomyces sp. IBSBF 2435
GCCTCGGTGAGGGCGGGCGGGAAAAGAAACCCCTGGAGCCCAGCACGGAACCCATGGCAGACTGGACCCCGTACCAGTGACGTTTGCGCACTCCGGGGTCGGTGTAATTCCGAACCGGCGGTTACAGTCCGCGACCCGTCCGCAGCCAGCGGCCGGTTGACCAGGTGAAATTCCTGGACCGACGGTGAAAGTCCGGATGGGAGGCAGTGCGCGGCGGGCGTCCACGACGGTACGCCGCCGTACGGCGGGCCGCTGAGGCCCGCGAAACCGCGGTGTTCCGGACGTGCCACGTCCGCTCGCCCCGGAGTCCGTGCCCGATGCGGCAGGAGGACCCGGTGGCCACCACCACGAGAGCGGAAGCACAACCGCACGCGCCGCGCGCGGGCGTCCCGGCATGTCCGGCGCCCTCCGGCGCCGCCACCGCCGTGGTCCCCCCGCAGGAGCGCCCGGCGCGACAGACGTGCCCCCCGCGGCGAGCCGCAGGAATGCCCACCCCCACGCACGCGTTGCGGCTCACCGTGACCGAATTCGCCCGCCGCGGAAGCCGAGCGGCCGGAGCCGCCCGGCAAGAGCGCCGCTTCGCCCCGCGTCCCACCGCCGTCCCCACTGCCGCACAGGAGAAGTGACGTGTTCACCGGAATCGTCGAAGAACTGGGTGAGATCACCGCGGTCGAGGAGCAGTCCGACGCCTCGCGCTTCACCGTACGCGGCCCGATCGTGACCGAGGGCGCCAAGCACGGCGACTCGATCGCGGTCAACGGGGTGTGCCTGACCGTGGTCGAGTTCGGCGACGGCGCCTTCACCGCCGACGTCATGGCCGAGACGCTCAAGCGCTCCAGCCTCGGCGCGCTGCGCCCCGGCTCGCGGGTCAACCTGGAGCGCCCGATGGCGCTCGGCGGCCGGCTCGGCGGGCACCTGGTGCAGGGTCATGTGGACGGCACCGGCACGGTCCTGGAGCGTACGCCGGCCGAGCACTGGGAGATCGTGAAGATCGCGCTGCCCGCCGAGATCACCCGCTACGTGGTGGAGAAGGGCTCGATCACCGTCGACGGCATCAGCCTGACCGTCGTGGAGGCGGCCACCGACTACTTCACCGTCAGCCTGATCCCGACCACCCTGGAGCTGACCACGCTCGGCCTCAAGCAGCCCGGCGACCCGGTGAACCTCGAAGTGGACGTCATCGCCAAATACGTCGAGCGCATGCTCGACGCGTCGGCGCCCGGCCCCGGGGACACCCGGTGAGCGCCCTGCACTGGCTGAACAGCGAGGCCTTCACCGCGTTCGACCAGCATGTGATGTGGTCCGACATGATCGGCAACCTGCTGGGCCTGGGCGCGCTCGCGCTCGGCTGGCGGCGGGCGATGCTGACCTGGCCGGTCCAGCTGCTGTCCGGCGCGGTGCTGGTGGCGGCGTTCTGGTCGGCCCAGCTGGGCGGCGGGGTCGGCAAGCAGTTCGTGGTGATCACCGTCGCCGTGTGGGGCTGGTACCAGTGGCGGCGCGGCCGGGCGGACAGCGGGCAGCTGGCCGTCAGGTTCGCCACCTGGCGCGAGCGGGCGGTGCTGGTGGCGGCCACCGCGCTGGGCACGGTCGCGGTCGCCTCGCTCTTCCTGGCGTACCCGAAGCTGTCCTGGAACCCGTGGCCGGACGCGTACATCTTCGTCGGCACGCTGGCCGCGATGTACGCGCAGGCCCGCGGCTGGGTCGAGTTCTGGTTCGCCTGGCTCGCCGTGGACCTGGTCGGGGTGCCGCTGAATTTCCACAGCGGCCTGCCCTTCTCCGGCCTGGTCTACATCATCTACTTCGTCCTGGTGATCGCCGGGATGTACGCCTGGTGGCAGCAGACCCGCAGGGCCGCACCGGCTCCGGCTCCGCGGCAGCAGGCCCAGCCGAGCACCACCGGCGTGGAAGGAGTGACGGCATGAGCGCCGTGACCGCACTGCAGGACGACTGGTACGACGAGGCGGACCTCGGGCTCGACCCGGTGGAGCGGGCCATCGCCGAGATCGCCGCGGGGCGCCCGATCGTGGTTGTGGACGACGAGAACCGGGAGAACGAGGGCGACCTGATCGTCGCCGCGGAGAAGATCACCCCGGAGATCGTGGCGTTCATGATGACCGAGTGCCGCGGGCTGATCTGCGTACCGATGGAGGTGCCCGACCTCGACCGGCTGGACCTGCCGCAGATGGTGGAGACCAATACCGAGTCGATGCGCACCGCCTTCACCGTGTCGGTGGACGCCAGCGGAGCGTACGGGGTGACCACCGGGATCTCGGCCGCCGACCGCGCGGCCACCATCCGGCTGCTGGCCGAGCCGTCGGCGGTGGCGGCCGACTTCGTACGCCCCGGGCACGTCTTCCCGCTGCGGGCCAGGAGCGGCGGGGTGCTGGCGCGCCCGGGCCACACCGAGGCGGGCGTGGACCTGGCCAGGCTCGCGGGGCTGCGCCCTGCCGCGGCCATCGTGGAGATCGCCCGCGAGGACGGCACCATGGCCCGGCTGCCCGAACTGGTGCCCTTCGCCCGCAAGCACGGCCTGGTCATCATCTCCATCGAGGACCTGATCGCCTACCGCCGCTCGTCCGAGCCCACCGTCCGCCGGGAGGCGGCGACCACGCTGCCCACCGCCTTCGGCGACTTCCAGGCCTACGGCTACCGCAGCACCGCCGACGGCGTCGAGCATATCGCGCTGGTGGCCGGCGACCTCGGCGACGGCACCGATGTGCTGGTGCGGGTGCACTCCGAGTGCCTGACCGGCGATGTGTTCGGCTCGCAGCGCTGCGACTGCGGCCCGCAGTTGCAGGGCGCGCTGCGCCGGGTCGCCGAGGAGGGCCGCGGGGTGGTGCTCTACCTGCGCGGCCACGAGGGCCGCGGCATCGGCCTGCTGTCCAAGCTGCGGGCGTACGAACTCCAGGAGCGCGGCCGGGACACCCTGGACGCCAACCTCGAACTCGGCCTGCCCGCCGACGCCCGCGACTACGGCGCCGCCGCGCAGATCCTCGCCGACCTCGGAGTGCGCTCGCTGCGGCTGATCACCAACAACCCGGCGAAAACCGGCGCGCTGGTCGGACACGGCCTGGACGTGCTGGGCCGGGAGCCGATGCCGGTCGGCGCGGGCGAGCACAATCTGCGGTATCTGCGGACCAAGCGGGACCGGATGGGCCACGACCTGCCCTGGCTGGAGACCGCGGACCGTACCCCCGTCAGCGGCGCCGCCGTCGACGGCACCGAAAGCACTGAGCACCGAGGAGAGAAGTGAGCGGTAAGGGCGCCCCCGAGCTGACCGTCAAGAACTGCGGCGACCTGCGGGTCGCGGTGATCGCGGCCCAGTGGCACACGCAGGTGATGGACGGCCTTGTCGACGGCGCGATGCGCGCCCTGCACGACCTCGGCATCGAGGAGCCGACCGTGCTGAGGGTGCCGGGCAGCTTCGAACTGCCGGTCGTCGCCCGGGCGGTGGCCGGCCGCGGCTACGACGCGGTCGTCGCGCTCGGGGTGATCATCCGCGGCGGCACCCCGCACTTCGAGTACGTCTCGCACGGTGTCACCGCGGGCCTGACGCAGGTCAGCGTGGACAGCGGTGTCCCGGTCGGCTTCGGGGTCCTCACCTGCGACACCGAGGAGCAGGCGCTCGACCGGGCGGGACTTCCCGGGTCGAACGAGGACAAGGGGCACGAAGCGGTCACCGCCGCGGTGGCGACCGCGGCCGTCATCCGCTCGCTATCCGAACCGTGGCGCTGAGCTGCGGGCGCTTCCCCGTAGGCTAGGACCACCATGGCCAACAAGACATTCGAGCAGCTCTTCACCGAGTTGCAGCACAAGGCCGCCACCGGCGACCCCAGCACGTCACGCACCGCGGAACTGGTCGGCAGGGGCGTGCACGCGATCGGCAAGAAGGTGGTCGAGGAGGCCGCCGAGGTGTGGATGGCAGCCGAGTACGAGGGCGCCGACGCCACCGCCGAGGAGATCTCCCAACTGCTGTACCACGTTCAGGTGATGATGGTCGCCCGGGGCATCTCCCTGGCCGACGTCTACGCCCATCTGTGAGCCGTACGGCCCGCGCACCGCACGCACGGGCCGTACGCGCACGTCCGCACAACCCTCCCGCACGATCCGCACCGCCCCACCGCACCGCACCGACAGTGAAGGAACCCGCCCCCATGCTGCGCATCGCCGTCCCGAACAAGGGCTCACTGTCCGGACCCGCGGCGGCCATGCTCCATGAGGCCGGATACCGCCAGCGCAAGGAGTCCAAGGAGCTGGTGCTGTTCGACAGCGCCAACGACGTGGAATTCTTCTACCTGCGCCCGCGCGACATCGCCATCTACGTCAGCTCGGGCCGGCTCGACATCGGCATCACCGGGCGCGACCTGCTGCTGGACTCCGGGGCCAGCGCCGAGGAGATCCTCCAGCTCGGCTTCGCCCGCTCGACCTTCCGCTACGCCGCCAGGCCCGGCACCGCGGACAGCGTGGCCGACCTCGGCGGTATGACGGTGGCGACCTCGTACGAGGGCGTCGTCGAGAAGCACCTCGCCGACAACGGCGTGGACGCGACCGTGGTCCACCTCGACGGCGCAGTCGAGACCGCCATCCAGCTCGGCGTCGCCCAGGTCATCGCCGACGTGGTGGAGACCGGCACCTCGCTGCGCAACGCCGGCCTGGAGACCTTCGGCGAGCCGATCATGGCCTCCGAGGCCGTCGTCGTCCGGCCGACCCGCGCGCCCGCGGACGAGCTGAAGGTGCAGAAGTTCCTGCGCCGCCTCCAGGGCGTCCTGGTCGCCAGGCGCTACGTGATGATGGACTACGACATCCGCGCCGAGCACGTCGACAAGGCCGTCGCCCTCACCCCGGGGCTCGAGTCGCCGACCGTCTCCCCGCTGCACCACGAGGGCTGGGTCGCGGTCCGCGCCATGGTCCCCACCAACGACGCCCAGCGCATCATGGACGAGCTGTACGACCTGGGCGCGCGGGCCATCCTCACCACCGGCATCCACGCCGCACGGCTGTGACCGCCACCGACGACGACCGCGCGCTGGCCGCAGTCGCGGAGCTGCCGCTCACCTTCCGGCCGCTGGTCACCCGTGTGGTGCTGCTCACCATGGGGACGCTGCTGCTCGCCGTGCTCAGCGCGCTGGCCGTCCTGATGCCGCACGACGGCGCGTCCCCGTGGACCACCGGCGACCGGCTCACCGTGGTGGCCGTCGGGCTGCTGGCGCTGGCGCTGCTGACCCTGCTCAGCCGGCCCAAGGTCGTCGCCGACGCGGGCGGCCTGACCGTGGTCAACCTGACCGTCAGGAGGCGGCTGGCCTGGGCCGAGGTGCTGGCCGTCCGGCTGCGCCCCGGCGACGCGTGGGTCCATCTGGACCTCGCCGACGGCACCACGCTGGCCGCGATGGGCATCCAGCCCGGTATCGCCAGGCGGCAGGCCATCGACGACGCCCGGCGGCTGCGTGCCCTGGTCGAAGCGCTCGGCGAGGCCCGCGGCGGCCGACCGGTGTGACGGACGGGGCGGGGGGAACGTTCCCCGGTGAAGGCGGCGCCCGCCGTCCTTCGCGGCAGCCACCGCAATGATTACTCTGGATCCGGGCGGTGCCGACACGGCGCCGCCCGCCGAACCGCCCGACCGACCGAGGAGTGACACTCACACCCCGATGGACGAACCGTCCGGTAATACCTGCGCCGCCCCTCCCGCCCAGTCCCATGGAGCGGCGGCCTCATGAGTACGTCCCTGCTGCTGCTCGCGGCGGCCCTTGTCCTGATCCTCGCCAACGGATTCTTCGTCGCCGCCGAATTCGGCCTGGTGACCGTGGAACGCCCGGCAGCGGAACGCGCCGCCGCGGCGGGCGACCGCCGGGCGGCCGGAGTCGTCGCCGCCCTGCGCAAGCTCTCGTTCCAGCTGTCCGGCACCCAGCTCGGCATCACCATCACCTCGCTGGTCGTCGGCATGCTCGCCGAACCCGCGCTCGCCGACCTGCTGACCGGCCCGATCGGCGCCACCGGCATACCGGACGGCGCGGCCCCCGGTGTCGCGGTCGTGGTCGGCATGATGGCCGCGTCCGCCGTCCAGATGGTGATCGGCGAGCTGGTCCCCAAGAACTGGGCGGTGTCCAGGCCGCTGGCCGTCGCCAGGATGGTCGCCGGACCGCAGCGGGCCTTCTCCCGCGCCTTCCGGCCGGTCATCGAAGTGCTCAACACCGCCGCCAACCACCTGGTCCGGATGCTTGGCGTGGAGCCCGCCGACGAACTGGCCTCCGCACGCACCCCCACCGAGCTGGTCTCGCTGGCCCGGCACTCCGCCCTGGCCGGCACGCTGGAACAGGACACCGCCGACCTCTTCGTCCGCACCCTGTCGCTCGCCGACCTCACCGCGGAGAACGTGATGACCCCCCGGGTCAGGGTCAGCGCCCTGGAGGACACCGCCACCGCGGCCGACGTGCTCAACCTCACCCGCGCCACCGGCCTGTCCCGCTTCCCGGTCTACCGCGACCGGCTGGACGACATCGTCGGCATGGTCCACCTCAAGGACGCCCTCGCCGTCCCCGCCGACCTGCGCGTTCGTACCGCGGTCGGCCGGATCGCGGTCGTCCCGCTGCTGGTCCCCGAGACGCTGGCCGCCCAGGCGCTGCTGGAACTGCTGCGCAGCCAGCAGCCGATCGCGGTCGTCGTCGACGAATACGGCGGTACCGCGGGGGTGGTCACCCTGGAGGACATCGTCGAGGAACTGGTCGGCGAGGTCCGCGACGAGCACGACGCCGTCGACCTGCCCGACCTCGCCCAGGCCCCGCCGGAGAACGGCAGGCCCGCCTGGGACGCCGACGGCGGCTGCCGGATCGACACGCTGGCCCGGATCGGCCTGGACGCGCCGGAAGGCCCGTACGAGACCGTCGCAGGGCTGGTCGCCGATCTGCTGGCGCGGATTCCCGAGGTCGGCGACACCGCGGACCTGCCCGGGTGGCGGCTGCGGGTGGCCGAGGTCGGCCACCACCGGGCCGAACGGGTCAGGATCGTGCGTACGGCACCGGTCGCTGGGGAGGAGAGCCGGTGATGAGCGCACTCCAGCTCCTTTTCGCCCTGCTCCTGGTCTTCGGCAACGGATTCTTCGTCGGCGCCGAATTCGCCCTGGTCTCGGTCCGCCGCAGCCAGATCGAACCGCTGGCCGCCGTCCACCGCAGGGCGCGTACCGTCCTGTACGGCCTGGAGCACCTGCCGCAGATGATGGCCGCCGCGCAGTTCGGCGTCACCGTCTGCTCGCTGACCCTCGGCGCGGTCGCCGAACCCACCGTGGCGCACCTGCTGGAGCCGGTCTTCGTCGCCGCCCGGGTGCCGCACGACCTGGTGCACCCGGTCGGCTATGTGCTGGCGCTGGCCCTGGTGGTCTTCCTGCACCTGGTCATCGGCGAACTCGTGCCGAAGAACCTGGCGATGGCCGACCCGGAGAAGACCGCGCTGTGGCTCAGCCCGGGACTCGTCGGCTTCGCCCGGGTCTTCCGGCCGGTGATCGTGGTGCTCGGCGCGAGTGCCCGGCTGATCCTGCGGGCCTGCGGTGTCGAGCCCAAGGACGAGGTCGACGCGGTCTTCACCAGCGCTGAGCTGACCGTCCTGGTCGAGGACGCCAGGCGGGCCGGGCTGCTCGACTCCGACGAGCAGGAACGCCTGGAGGACGCGCTGGAGCTGGGCACCCGCCCGGTCACCGAGGTGCTGCTGACCCCGGACCAGCTGATCACGCTGGCCCCGACCGCGACCGCCCGCGAGGTCGAGGAGCTGACGGTGCGCACCGGCTACTCCCGCTTCCCGGTCGCCGCGGACCCGGGCGCGGGCTACCTCGGCTATCTCCACGTCAAGGACGTCCTCGACCTGGAGGACCAGGACCGCCCGGTGCCGCAGCGGCTGTGGCGCCCGATCACCACGCTGCGCGCCGACCTTCCGCTGGACGACGCGCTGACCTCGATGCGGCGGGCCGCCTCGCACCTGGCGGCGGTCGCCGACCAGAGCGGGCGCGTACTGGGCCTGGTCGCCCTTGAGGACGTACTCGAAATGCTGGTCGGCGAGGTGCGGGACCCCTCGCACCGGTCCGCGCCCGGCGAACTGGTGCGCTGACGGCGGCCCCCGCCCGCGCCCGGTCTACTCGGCCGGGTCGGGCGGGGGGACGCCGGGGCCGCGGCCGGACAGGACCTCGCCGTAGGCCTGCATCAGGTCGGGCAGCCGCAGTGTGGACAGCTCCTCGCGGCTCGGCGTCGCCGGATACTCCGACAGCCGCAGATCACGGTAGGCGCAGCTCTTCTCGTACAGGGTGCGCAGCAGCCGTCCGTTGCCCAGCTCGTCTATCCAGCCCTGGTCCACGACATGGCCGCTGATCGCCCGCAGCTCCTCCAGCGCCTCGTCGTCCCACTGGTCGCCGTTCTCCGCGGCCAGCACCTGGCCGATCCTGGTGAGTTCCAGCGGGCGGTAGCTGGGGAAGTCCACCCGGGTGGTGAAGCGCGAACCGAGACCGGGGTTGGCGGCGAGCAGCCGGTCCATGCCCTCCGGGTAGCCGGCCAGGATGACGACCAGCCGGTCGCGGTTGTCCTCGGCGCGCTTGAGCAGCACCTGCAAGGCCTCGTCGCCGTAGGCGTCGCCCTTGCTGTAGCCGGAGTTGGACAGTGCGTAGGCCTCGTCCACGAACAGCACCCCGCCGAGCGCGGAGTCGATCAGCTCATTGGCCTTGACGGCGGTCTGCCCGAGGAATTCGCCGACCAGGTCCGAGCGCTGAGCCTCCACCAGGTGGTCGCCGCCGAGCAGGCCGAGGGCGTAGAAGACCCGGCCCAGTATTCGGGCCACCGTGGTCTTGCCGGTGCCCGAGGGGCCGGAGAAGACGAAGTGCCGCTTGGGCGGCTGCACCGGCAGGCCCTGCCCGGCCCGCAGCCGTGCCATCCGCAGCTGCGCGGAGAGCGCCTTGACCTGCCGCTTGACCGGTTCCAGGCCGACCATGCCGTCGAGTTCCGCGAGGGCCTGGGCGAGCAGCACCGGATCGGAGCCGCCGAGCGGCAGCTGGGCGGGCAGCGTGCCGGCCAGCGGGGCGGCGGCCCGGGAGCGTATGTCGTCGTCCAGCGCGCCCGCCGACGCCAGCAGCGCCTCATCCATCTCGGCGCCGCCCGGCGGCCGGCCGTCGCCGGTGTCCGCGTACAGCGCCCCTTCCAGGTCGGCCGCGCCCTCCGGCACCGCCTGCCCGCCGCCGGCCAGCGATACGGCGGTGGCCAGGCCCGCGCCCTCGTCCAGGCCGTCGTCGGTCTCGTGGATGGCGGCCAGCCGGGCGGCGGTGTCCATGAACGCCGGGTCCACCCGGTGCACGGCCCGGTAGAGCGGTACGGCGGCGGCGGTGCGCCCGGTGCCCTCGTAGGCGCGGGCCAGCCAGTAGCGCAGCTCCTTGCGCTGCGGCTGCTCGCTGCGGCACCGCATCAGGGCGGCGGCCAGCAGCGGTTCCGCCTGCCCGCACATTTCGAGCCGCACCCGGGCCATGCCGCCGAACAGGCCCGCCTCGATACCGAGCAGCGGGTCGCCGAGCAGCGGCTCGGTGTGCCGGACCAGGTGCTCCCAGTCCTTGACCAGGTAGGCGCGGCAGGCGTGCAGGAAGCGGACCTGCGGGTCGGTGTCGACCGGCGGACAGTCGGCCAGCGCCCGGTCCAGCTCGGCGACATGGCGGCCGTCCAGCCAGTGCGAGGCGTGCGCGAGCAGCAGGTCCCTGCCGGTCTCCAGTACCGGCTGCACCCACCAGCCCAGCCAGTACCAGGAGTTCAGGGTACGGCGGTGCGCGGCCCGCTGCTCGCCGAAGCGGTCCCTGTGCCGGTACATCTGGAGCAGCGCGGTCGCGGTGTCGGCCCGCAGCGCGTGCAGCCCGAGCCATGCGTCGGCCATGCCGGGGTCCAGCCGGACCGCGGTTTTGAACTCCTCCTCGGCCTGCGCGTAGGCGCCCACGGTGTACGCGTCGATGCCGCGCAGCCACGCGAGATCGGCCGGGGCGCCCGCGCGGTCGGTCCCGAAGTCCATCTAGTCCCCACCCATCGTTCCCCCGCGCCCCTCGCCGCCGCCCGCTCGGCCAACCGGTAGGCGGCGCGCGGGAGTTGAACATGGCGGTGGCACCCCATGCCCCCGCCGACACCCTTTCCGCATCGTACCCGCGAAGAGGTCAACTCCGTAGTGGGCGTTGACCTGCGCGCCTTCGCGCCGGAGGGGGTCCGGCGGGGGTCGCGCGCGACCGCGGCGACGTGGTAGCCGAACGGTCACCGTGTGTAGTGGGCACCCCTCGGTGCAGGGCGGGTGGGGCGTGCCCACCCCCGGCGGCGGCCGCGGGGTCCGCGGCTCTGCCCGGTCGGCGGCGGGCAGGACGAAGCCCCCGGTCACGGGGGAACAACCGGGGGCTCCGTGCTACGAAGCGGCCTTCCGGGGCCGCTTGGTTGAAAACGTAATTGCTGTGTGCCAAGCGGTCAAGCCATGACGGCGGGCCGCCGCGTCATGTCACTCCATGTGACGGTACGGGCCGGGAACCGCACGGTAACCCTGCTCCGTCTGGTGCACCAGCAGGTCCGCGAAGGGCCGCGTCGGGTCCGCCGCGAAGTGCCGGTCCTCCGCCGCTGACCAGCCGGTCCAGAAGTGTTCGAGCGCCGGGCCGTCCCTGCGCACCCCGCGCTGCCGGGCGGTGGCCGGATCGACCTCCAGCCACAGGGTCAGCGCCAGCAGCGGGCGCAGCGCGCGCCGCCCGCTGCCGACCCCTTCGAGCAGCACCACCGGCGCCGCCGGGACGGCGCGCTCACCGGCGAAGCGGCGGGCGGTCCAGTCGTAGACCCGGTGCCGGGCGGGTCTGCCGTCGCGGAACGGCGCCAGCAGCTCGGCGGTGAGCCGGCCGGTCCAGCCGAACGGCTCCTCGTGCGTGGCCAGATCGTCGGTGTGCACCACCGGCGCCCCGCCGGCCTCCGCGGCCAGCCGCACGGCCAGCGTGCTCTTGCCCGCGCCCGCGTGCCCGTCGACGGCCACCAGCCGTACCGGGCCGCAGGACGGCGCCAGCAGGTCCAGCGTGCCGGCCAGCTCGCGCAGCGTCAGCCCGGCCGGGCCGTGATCGTCCATGAACCCGGAGCATAGGGCCGCCCGCAGCGCGTCCCGGTGCGCGCCGGGCCGTGAAGGGACGCGCCGGGCGGTAAAAGACGCGGCCGGCGGACAGGAGCGCCGTGCCGGGGGGTCCGGCGTCCGCCGGGGGGAAGCGTCTACCGTGGTGGCCGTGACCGACTCCGAGCACTCCGCCGCCGCGCTCCATCCCGCCGAGCGCCTCGAACTCGCCAGGAAGGCCGCCGCCGACGCCGCGGTGGACGCGCTGCTGGTCTCACCCGGCGCCGACCTGCGCTATCTGACCGGATATCAGGCGCTGCCGCTGGAACGGCTGACCTGCCTGGTGGTGCCGGCCGAGACGGAACCCTTCCTGGTGGTGCCGGCCCTCGAACGGGCCGCCGCCGAGGCCTCGCCGGCCGGCGCCCTCGGCCTGGAGATCACCGGTTTCGCCGAGACCGACGACGCCTACGAGCTGATCGCCCGCCGGCTGCCGGTGGGCACCCGCCGTTTCGCGGTCGACAACCGCATGTGGGCCGAGAAGCTGCTCGCCTTCCAGGCCGCGCTGCCCGACGCGCAGGCGTGCCTGGCCGGCGATGTGCTGACGGAGCTGCGGGTGCGCAAGAGCCCGGCGGAGGTGGCCGCGCTGCGCCGGGCCGGCGGCGCGATCGACCGGGTGCACCGCCGGATGGGGGAGTGGCTGCGGGCCGGGCGTACCGAGCGCGAGGTCGCCAAGGACATCGCGGACGCCATCATCGAGGCCGGGCACGAGACCGTGGACTTCGTCATCGTCGGCTCCGGGCCGAACAGCGCGAGCCCGCACCACGAGGTGTCGGACCGGGTGATCCGCCGCGGCGACCCGGTGGTGGTCGACATCGGCGGCACCACCGCGGACGGCTACTGCTCGGACTCCACCCGCACCTACGCGGTCGGCGAGCCGCCCGCGGCCTTCCGCGAGCTGTACGAGGTGCTGCTGCGCGCGCAGACCGCGCAGACCGACGCCGTGCGCCCCGGCATCACCGCCGAGCAGCTGGACGCGGTCGGCCGGGACATCATCACAGCGGCCGGCTACGGCGAGCACTTCATCCACCGCACGGGCCACGGCATCGGCATGGAGTCGCACGAGGAGCCGTACATCGTGGCGGGCAGCCGGCGGGCGCTCGCACCGGGCATGGCCTTCTCGGTCGAGCCCGGCATCTATCTGCCCGGCACCTTCGGCGCGCGCATCGAGGACATCGCGGTGTGCACCGAAGGCGGCGGCGAGCGGCTGAACCTGACCGGGCGTGACCTGGTGGTCCTGCCCGGCTGAGCGCCACAGGACCAGACCAATGTTGATCGCGCCACGCGGCCGGAAAACCTGGTGGAAAGGGCCGCGGGGCTGCGATGGTGGTGCGACCTGCCGCCGGGCGGGGTGTCCCGTACCCGTCGGGGAAACGAGGGGATCAGCCATGACCAGTAACGCGCCCCGCCGCGCCGTCATCGCCGCCGCGCTGGCCGCCGCCGCGGCCGCGGCGACCACCGCCACCGCGCAGGCCGCGTCGGCCGCACCGGCCGGCCCCGCCGCGCCCGAGGCCGCGCCGCCGGCGCACCGCCGCGACGGCGAGCCCGACGGCGCCCCGGTCGACTACCACGGCTGGACGACCTTCCCCGACTGGCTGTTCGGCGCGCACTCGGGCACCGTCCCGGTGCCCGGCGTACGGCCCGGCCTCACGATCGGCCGGACCACCGGCTCGCTGGCCTACACCGACCCGCACACCGGCAGCACCGCCACCTGGGAGTCGGCCTCCTGGACCTCCCCGGTGCGCCGGGTGCCGCACCCGGCCAGCGAGCTGATCGCGTCCTGGAACGCGCACACCCCGGCCGGCACCTGGATCCAGGTGGAACTGCTCGGCACCTACACCGACGGCACCGCCACCCCGGCCTACGTCATGGGCCGCTGGACGGCCGGCGACAGCGACCAGGACATCCGGCGCACCTCGGTCGACGACCAGACCGACGGCAGGAGCAGCATCTGGACCGACACCTTCTCCATCGACGACGCGGCGGCCGGTCCGCTGCTCGCCTCGTACCGGCTGCGCCTCACGCTCTTCCGCAAGCCGGGCAGCCGGCTGACCCCGACGGTGTGGCGGCTCGGTGCGATGGCGTCCGACATCCCGGACCGCTACACCGTGCCGGCCTCGGTGCCCGGCGAGGGCGCGGGCGTGGAGCTGCCGGTGCCGCGCTATTCGCAGAACATCCACAAGGGGCAGTACCCGGAGTACGACAACGGCGGCGAGGCGTGGTGCAGCCCGACGTCGTCCACGATGGTCATCGAGTACTGGGGCCGCGGCCCGACGAAGGAGCAGCTGTCCTGGGTCGACCCGTCGTACGCCGATCCGCAAGTGGACCAGGGTGCCCGCTACACCTACGACTACCAGTACGAGGGCTGCGGCAACTGGCCGTTCAACGCGGCCTACGCGGCGACATACAAGGACTTGCAGGGCGTCGTCACCCGGCTGCGCTCGCTGAGCGACGTGGAGAAGCTGATCAAGGCCGGTATCCCGGTGATAACGTCCCAGTCCTTCCTGGCCAGCGAGCTGGACGGGGCCGGCTACGGCACCTCGGGGCACCTGATGTGCGTGGCGGGCTTCACCGCGGAGGGCGACGTGGTCGCCAACGACCCGGCCAGCGACAGCGACGACGCGGTCCGCAACGTCTACAAGCGGGCCCAGTTCGAGACGATCTGGCTGCGTACCAAGCGGATCAACGCCAGCGGCGGGGTCAGCGGCGGCACCGGCGGGGTCTGCTACCTGTACTTCCCGGCCCAGCCCAGCCCGGGCCAGCGGCGGGCGCTCGCGGCGGTCGGGGTGGTGTGAACCGGGGGCGCTCCGGGCGCTCCGGGCGCTCCTGAGCTTCGGCGGCGGCCTGCCGGACCACAGAATTGGTAGAGACCAATTGTGTGGGTTCCTCTAAAGGTCTGGACCAACTCATTGACGGGTTCGTGTCAGCGCAGCATTCTGCTGGCACGTTCCCCCACAGGAGGTCCAGACGTGAAGCGTCTCCATGCACTGGGTTCCGGCGTGGCCGCCGCGGCCCTCGCCGTCGCCGGGCTCGGCGCCAGCACCGCGCTCGGCGCGGGACAGGCCAGCGGCGCCACGGCGGCGCCGAACGCCCTGAGCAACCAGTGGTACGCCGCCGCTCCCTACCTGATGCCGACCGACAACAACCCGCCGGACGCGACCGCCATCATGGACGCCACCGGCCTCAAGGCCTTCCAGCTCGCCTTCATCCTGGCCCCCAACGGCGGCGGTTGCAGCCCCACCTGGGGCGGCACCAGCGCGGTGTCCTCCGACACCGCGGTCGCCGGCGTCATCTCGGCGATCAGGGCCAAGGGCGGTGACGTCTCGGTCTCCATCGGCGGCTACGGCGGCACCAAGCTCGGCCAGGCGTGTTCCGACGCGGCGTCCACCGCCGCGGCCTACCAGCAGGTGATCAGCAAGTACCAGCTCAAGGCGATCGACTTCGACCTGGAGGAGCCGGAGTACGAGAACACCGCGGCCGTCGCGCACGAGATCGGCGCGGCCAAGATCCTGCAGCAGAACAACCCGGGCCTGTTCGTGTCGGTGACCACCGCGGGCACCGCGGCCGGCACCGGCTGGTTCGGCCAGCAGATGCTCAACGAGGCCAAGTCGCAGGGCTTCACGCCCAACAACTTCTCCATCATGCCCTTCGACGGCGGCTTCAACGGCGCCGCCTCGCAGACCGCCGCGCTGACCGCCTTCAACGGCCTGCTCAAGTCCACCTTCGGCTGGGACACCGCCACCGCGTACGCCCACGAGGGCTTCTCCGGCATGAACGGCCGCAGCGACTCGGGCGAGTACTTCTACCAGGCGGACTTCCAGACCGTGCTGGACTACGCGACCAGCCACGGGATGGGCCGCTTCACCTTCTGGTCGCTCAACCGGGACCGCCAGTGCAGCCCGCCGAACAACGGCACCACGTCCGGTACGTGCAGCAGCGTGGCGCAGGGCAACTGGGACTTCGCCAAGTACTCGGTGAAGTTCGCCGGCGCCACCCCGCCCAGCACCCCGCCGCCCACCACTCCGCCGACCAGCCCGCCCGGTGGCGGCAGCTGCACGGTCGCGGCCTGGACCGCGTCCGCGGTCTACGTCGGCGGAAACGAGGTGTCCCACAGCGGCCACAAGTGGAAGGCCAAGTGGTGGACCACCAACGAGGAGCCCGGAACCACGGGCGAGTGGGGCGTGTGGCAGGACGAGGGCACCTGCTGACGGCCCATAGGTTGGCCGAAAACTGATGGTGGGTCCGCGGCGATCAGGCCGCGGACCCACCCTTGTGACGGCCCCCGCCCGGTCTGGCGTGCGCAAAATAGCCGTGGCGCGTTTTCGCACCTACACATGCCGGTGGTTGTTGACCGAAAACGGACGTCGCACCACCGGTTCAGTGTTTCGTTCGGTACAGGTGATCAGTAGCCTCGCAGAGTAAGCGGCCCACCGTCCGGGAGACCCGGACGAGTTGACCCGGCACCACGATCTGGAGACTCCCACCGTGACCGACCGGCCTTCCTGGGCACCGCCCGGCATCGACATCACCGTGCCCAGCGTGTCGCGGGTGTACGACTACTTCCTCGGCGGTTCGCACAACTTCGAGGTCGACAGGGAAGCGGCCCGGCACGCGCTGCAGGCGATGCCCGGCATTTCCAGGATCGGCCAGGCCAACCGGGCCGCCATGCGCCGCGCGGTGCGCTTCGCCATGGACCGCGGGATCGACCAGTTCCTCGACATCGGCTCCGGCATACCGACGTTCGGCAACGTCCACGAGGTCGCCCACTCGCTCAACCCGGACGCCAACGTGGTCTACGTCGACAACGACCCGGTCGCGGTCGAGCACAGCAAGGCCGTGCTCGACGGCCACCAGCACGCCGCCATCGCCGCCGCCGACCTGCGCGACCCGCGCTCGATCCTGGACCACCCCGAGACGCGGCGGCTGCTGGACCTCGACCGGCCGGTCGGGCTGCTGCTGGTGGCCGTGCTGCACTTCCTGCCCGAGCAGGACGACCCCTACGGCGTCGTCGCCACCCTGCGCGACGCGCTCGCCCCCGGCAGCGTCATGCTCATCACCTGCGCCACCCTGGAGGACGGCCCGCTCAGGGACAGCCAGCTCGGCGTCCAGGCCGCCTACCAGCGCACCAGCACCCCGCTGCTGATGCGTACCAAGCCGGAGGTGGAACGGTTCTTCGACGGCTTCGACCTGCTGGAGCCCGGGGTCGTCCCGCCGCCGTGCTGGCGCCCCGACACCCCGCCGGACGAGGACGACCCCGCGGTGCGGCACGGGCTCGCCGGTGTGGGGCTGAAACCGTGACCGCGTGGCCCGCCGTCGCCGGGTGCACGGCGGCGAGCGGAGGTCCGGCGGCGAGCGGTACGGCGGTGGCCGGCGACAACCTGGCGCGGTTCGCCGCGATCTGGAGCCGGGCCATCTACCCGGTCACCGCGACCTCGATGACCAGGCCCGAGTTCGAGCAGCACCTGCTGCCGCTGGCCGGCGTCCTGCGCGACGCGCTGCACGCCTACCGCTTCGAACCGCGCGACGCCGTCCCGGTCGGCGCAGGACTGGTCGCCGCGCACTGCACCGACCCGGAGGCGCTGCCCAGCATCCTCGGCGTGATCGACGCCTACCTGGTGCTCTACTGCGGCCCCGGCCTCGACCTGCCCGCCGACGAGATACGGGTGCGCTGCTCGCGGCTCCAGCACGCAGTCGCCGTCGGCTTCTCCCGGGCGCTGCGCGAACGCACCCTGCACGAGCAGGAGTCGATCTCCCGGGCCGCGCTGAACGCCAAGTCCGAGGCGGAGAGCGCGCTGGCCGCCAGCGAGGCCCGCTTCCGCGCGGTCTTCGAGGGCGCCGCCGTCGGCATCGGCATCGCCGACCTCGACGGCACCGTCGTGGAGATCAACGAGGCGCTGACCCGGATGTTCGGCAGCGAGGCGCACATCATGCGCCGCAAGGCCAGCGAGTGGGTGCACCCGGACAACGCACCCGAGATGCAGAACCTCAACCGCGAACTGGTCTCCGGCGAACGCGATCACTACCACATCGAGAAGGCCTACCCGAAGGCCGACGGCTCCGTGCTGTGGGCCAACGTCCAGGTCTCGCTGCTGCGCGACGCGGCCGGCCTGCCGCAGTACCAGCTGGCCCTGCTCGAGGACATCACCGAGCGCCGCCGGCTGCTGGAGCGGCTGCGCCACCAGGCCACCCACGACGCGCTCACCGGGCTGCCCAACCGGGCGATGTTCTTCGAACGCCTGGACCGCGCGCTCAGCGACACCGACGACCACGGCAACGACCTGGGCGACCGCAGGATCGGCGTCTGCTACCTCGACCTCGACGGCTTCAAGGCGGTCAACGACAGCCTCGGCCACGCCGTCGGCGACCGGCTGCTGGTCGCCGTCGCCGACCGGCTGCGCGGCTGCGTGACCTCGCCGGACCAGCTGGTCGCCAGGATCGGCGGCGACGAATTCGTCGCCGTCTACGCCGACCCGCCGAGCCTGCGCGCCGTCACCGACCTGGCGGGCCGCATCCTGAACGCGCTGTCCACCCCCGTGCTGCTCGACGACCGCCAGCTCCCGGTGCACGGCAGCATCGGCATCGTCCACGGCCCGGTCGGCGCGCGCGGCCCCGCCGATGTGCTGCGCAGCGCCGACATCACGATGTACCGCGCCAAGGAGCGCGGCGGCAACCGCTACGAGGTCGCCGACGCCGCCGCCGACGCCCGCGCCATCACCCGGCACGGGCTGACCAACCAGCTGCCCAGCGCGCTGCGGCACGGCGAGTTCTTCGTGGAGTACCAGCCGCTGATCGGCCTGGAGAACGGCGCCGTGCTCGGCGCCGAGGCCCTGGTGCGCTGGTGCCACCCGGTGCACGGGGTGCTCGGCCCCGACCAGTTCATCCCGCTCGCCGAGAGCACCGGGCAGATCGTGCCGCTCGGCCGCTGGGTGCTGGAGCAGGCGGCACTGCAGGCCCGTGACTGGCAGGACCGTCACTGCATGGGCCCCGCGCCCCGGATCAACGTCAACCTCTCGCCGGTGCAGCTGGGCCACCCCGACCTGGTGGCCGAGGTCGCCGCGGTGCTCGACGAGACCGGTCTGCGGCCCAGCGCGCTGTGCCTGGAGGTCACCGAGAGCGCGCTGATCGGCGCCGACGAGGACGCGCTCAAGCCGCTGCGCCGGATCGCCGACCTCGGGGTCGCGATAGCGCTGGACGACTTCGGCACCGGATACTCCAACCTGTCGTCGCTGCGATGGCTTCCGGTCAGTGTGCTCAAGCTCGACCGGTCCTTCACCCGCGGCATGCGGCAGCAGCCCGCCGACCCGGTGGAGATGAAGATCGTCGAGGGCATCGTCTCGCTCGCCCACACCCTCAACCTCACCGTGACGGTCGAGGGTGTCGAGACCCGCATCCAGGCGGAACACCTGCGCGCCCTGGGCTGCGACACCGCCCAGGGCTGGTATTACGGCAAGGCGGGACCGGCCGACCAGCTGCATCGGCTGGCCCGCGCCGACGCGAGCTGACCGCCCGCACCGGCGCCGTGCGACGCGCACCGGCCCGCGTGGGCGGGCGGCACGGGCCGATGTGATGAAATCCCCAGGTAGACCGCAATCGGACCGGGGAGTTCGCACTGAGTACCGCAGCCGCAGAGACGCTGTCCGTCGCCGCGCTGCTCGTCGTCCTGGGCTTCGCGGTGCTCCGCCCGCACGGCTGGCCGGAGGCCGTGGCCGCGGTGCCGGCCGCGGCGCTGCTCACCGCGGTCGGCGCGGTGCCGCCGTCCGCCGCCTGGCACCAGATCAAGGAACTGGCCCCCGTCGTCGGCTTCCTGGCCGCCGTGCTGGTGCTGGCCGAACTGTGCGCGCAGGACGGGCTGTTCACCGCCGCGGGCGACGCCATCGCGCAGGCGTGCAGGGGCGAACCGCAGCGGCTGCTCGGCGGGGTCTTCGCCGTCGCGGCCGTGGTGACCGCGGTGCTCAGCCTGGACGCCACGGTGGTGCTGCTCACCCCGGTGGTCATCGCGACCGCCGCCCGGGCCGGCGCCCGCGCCCGCCCGCACGTCTACGCCTGCGCCCACCTGGCCAACTCCGCCTCGCTGCTGCTGCCGGTCTCCAACCTGACCAATCTGCTGGCCTTCACCGCGGCCGGGGTGACCTTCACCCGTTTCGCGCTGCTGATGGCCGTACCGTGGCTGCTGGCCGTCGGCATCGAATACCTGGTCTTCCGCCGCTTCTTCGCCGCCGACCTGAAGGTCACCGAACACCCGCCCGAGCGCGGCGAACCGCCCGCCGTACCGGTCTTCACCCTGGTGGTGCTCGGCCTGACGCTCGCCGGCTTCGCGGTCACCTCGCTGGCGGGGTTCAATCCCGCGTGGGCGGCCCTGGCCGGCGCGCTGGTGCTCGGCGGACGCGCGCTGCACCGCCGCCGGGCCACCGTGGGCGGGCTGGTGGCCGCGGCGGGGCCGCTGTTCTGCCTGTTCGTGCTCGCGCTCGGCGTCGTCGTCGAGGCGGTGGTACGCAACGGGCTGTCCGACGCCGCGGACCGGATCCTGCCCTCGGGCAGCGGGCTGCTCGCGCTGCTGGGGACCGCCGCCTTCGCCGCGGTCCTGGCCAACGTCATCAACAACCTGCCCGCCGTCCTCGCGCTGCTCCCGCTGGCCGAGAGCGCGGGACCGGGACCGGTGCTCGCGGTGCTGATCGGCGTCAACCTCGGCCCCAACCTCAGCTACGCCGGGTCGCTGGCCACCCTGCTGTGGCGGCGAGTGCTCCACGACCACGGCACCGAGGCGTCGCTGCGCACCTTCACCCGGCTGGGGCTGCTCACCGTGCCGCCGACGCTGGTGGCCTCCACCGTCGCGCTGTGGGCGGGGCTGCGGCTCACCGGCACCTAGGGCCTGTCGTGGGGGGGGGGGCGCCCCCCCCCCCCCCCGGCCAATGACAAGCGCACCGCCGCCCCCCCCCCCCCCCCCCCCCCCCCCC